>NZ_JBNDHS010000026.1:0-63213 GCF_056755095.1 Rhizobium sp. SVR5-9E
GACTTCGCTATATCGGCAATCGTAGCGCACGAGCTGTTCCACGGTGCCTACAAGAGCCTGCGGACAAGCGAAAATCTTGCGCGTATCGACGCATTGCAATTCCAAATTCTCGAATTCGATCAAGACGACGCCCGGAAGGCCGGCGAGATCCGCGCTATGCTCGACGCCGCCGGAACGCCGATCGGTCCTTATGATGTGTTGATTGCAGGCCAGGCCGTATCACGAGACCTGACGCTTATCACGCATAATTTCAAGGAGTTCGGGCGTATTGCCGGGCTACGGATCGAGGATTGGGAAAAATAGCGGCATCAGAGATGCCGCGTTTCAGCCGGCGGACGATCAAAGCGATCGTCGCGGCCGTCGAAATAGCCGACAGGAAAGGAGGCGAGCTCCTCGTCGGTGGCATCGTCGAGGCAGCTGACGCTGATCGCATAGAACTTGCCAGGATTTTCGCCCCAATTGAAGGAGCTGATTCCGCAATTCTTGCAGAACAGATGATGCAATCTGTGTGAGCCGAACTGATATTCGCTGATGCTGTCTTCGCCCGAGATCAGGCGGAAATCGGCCAGCGTGGCAACTGCCAGCCAATTGCGTTTCTTCTTGCAGATCGAGCAGTTGCATTTGAACGTGCCCCCCTGCAGATCAAGATCGGCCTCGTAGCTGACAGCGCCGCAATGGCAGCTTCCATGATAGGTTCTCTTCATCATTTCCTCCCTTTGGCGGCGGCTTCCGCATAGGCGGTGGCCTTATCGAGCGCCTCGCTCCAGCCTTCCGACTGCAATTTGAACTCGGTGTCGTTCGGCAGCTCGCGCTTGCGGAAGATGAGGCGCGTACCCTCGCCTTTTTCCTCCAGCTCGACGGTTACCTGCATCTCGTGCTCGGGCTGGCCGGCATCATTTTCCCAGGCGAAGGTGAAGACGAGGCGTTCCGGTGGGCTGATCTCGATGTAACGGCCCTGGCTCCAATATTCCTTGCCATCCGGCCCGAGAATGCAGTGACGCCAGGCGCCGCCTTCGCGCAGATCGACCGAAACCGAGGGTGCCGAACAATTGTGCGGGCCCCACCATTGCAGCAGATGCTCCGGCTCGGTCCAAAGGCTGAATACCAGTTCGCGCGGGGCGTCGATCTCGCGGGTAAGCAGGATCTCCCGGCTGCGGCCGGAGAGGCGGATTTCATTTGCGGTGTTCATCGTCATTCCTCCTCTGCTTGACGGTGGCGGCGTAGGCTTCGAGTTTGTCGAGGCTTTCGCTCCAGAACCGGCGGTAGGTTTCCAGCCAGTCGTCCACACCGCGAAGTGGCCCGGTTTCCAGTCTGCAGGGTCGCCACTGGGCTTCCCTTCCCTTCGCAACAAGGCCAGCTTTTTCGAGCACCTTCAGATGCTTCGATACGGCAACGAGCGACATGTCGAAGGGTTCGGCGAGTTCCGACACCGAGGCCTCGCCGAGCGCCAGCCGCGCAAGGATCGCCCGGCGCGTGGGATCCGCAAGGGCTGAAAACGTCATGCTCAGTCGATCGGCAGGCATAATAAACTCATCTGTTAATTAACTTTTGAGTTAAGTAATGCGGATGAACACGCGTGTCAAGCCCAGTTGCGCTTAACCGATACGCTTCGAGAGGCTGCGTGCGGTGCAGGCTGCCGCAAAGGCAAAAGCCAGCATGGCGAGCGTGAAGAAGACGACGGCAGACCAGCCTTCGATCGCAAAGAACCAGCCGCCAGCCGAACCAGCAACGCTGGAGCCGATGTAATAGGCCAGCAGATAGAGCGAGGAGGCATGCCCCTTGGTGCCGCGGGCAAGCCGACCGACCAGCGCGCTGGCGGCTGAATGCGCCATGAAGAAGCCAACCGTCAGAAACACGATGCCAAGAACAATCAGCGGCAGCGGTGCAAGAAGCGTAACCGCGACGCCGATCGCGGCGCAGAGGATGCCGGCGAGCAACACGACGAAATGACCGAACCTGTCGCCCAGCAGGCCCGCCGCCCAGGAGGCCGCGATACCGAAGAGGTAGACGGTGAAGATCAGGCCCAGCTCGGTCTGGTTCAGGCTGTAGGGCGGCTGCACGAGGCGGAAACCGGCATAGTTATAGATCGTCACGAAGGCGCCCATGACCAGGAAGCCGATGGCGAAGAGGAAGGGCAGCGCCGGGCTGCGGATATGACCGATCCAGGCCATCAGGTGGAAATGCGCGTTGAAGCCCTTGCGCGGCTTGAAATTGCGGGAGGCGGGCAGCAGCAGCCGGAAGCCGATAGCGGCGGCAAGGCCGAGCAGGCCGATGACGGCAAGCGCCGGGCGCCAGGAGAAATATTCGGCGAGCGTGCCGGTGACGACGCGCCCCGCCATGCCGCCGAAGGCATTGCCGGCGATATAGAGGCCCATCGAAGCGCCGAGGCCGCGCGGTTCGACCTCTTCCGAGAGATAGGCCATGGCGACGGCCGGCACACCGCCGAGCAGGAAGCCCTGCAGTGCGCGGATGGCGAGCAGCATATGCCAGTCCGGAACGATGGCGCAGGCGATCGTACAGAGCGCCGAGCCAAGCAGCGAGACGAACATCATGCTGCGGCGTCCGACGCCTTCGGAGATGGCCGCCGCACAGAAGATCGCGACGGCGAGGAAGCCGGTCGCAAGCGACAGCGACAGCGAGCTTGCCGCCGGGCTGACTCCGAAATCCTCGGCGAAGATCGGCATCAGCGGCTGAACGCAATAGAGCAGCGAGAAGGTGGCGAAGCCGGAGAGGAAAAGCGCCAGGCTGGCCCGGCGATAGGCCGGCGTGCCTCGAACGAGGAACTGGCTGGCCTGCGCCTCGTCGCTCTCGGTCGCGACATGGAGCGGCGGGCGGGCAGGCTGTGCGGCTTCTGGGGGTATGTCGGACATCTTCGTGGAGGTAATGCGGGGCATAGGAGAACCAACCTTTCGCCCTGCTATCTAGCCAGCGACGCATCATTTGTCCAATATATGGCACCGGCAATCGCAATAGCTTTTGGAGATACCATGGAACTGCGCCATATCCGCTATTTCCTCGCCGTCGCCGAAGAGGGCAATTTCACCCGGGCGGCAGCCAGGCTCGGCATCGGTCAGCCGCCGCTCAGCCAGCAAATCCGCGACCTCGAGGAGGAAATCGGCGCGCAGCTCTTCCACCGCGTGCCGCACGGGGCGGAGCTGACGGCGGCGGGTAGCGCCTTCCTCCCGGAAGCGCGCGACGCGGTCGCGGCTGCCGAAAAGGCGAAACTTGCAGCGCAGCGGGCGATGCGCGGCGAGACCGGCCGGCTGCTTCTCGGCTTTACGGCCTCCTCCGCCTTCAATCCCGCCGTCAGCGGCGTGATCCGCCGGTTTCGCGGCCGATGGCCGGATATCGGGCTCTCGCTCACCGAAATGAACAGCAATGGCCTGATGGAAAAGCTGATGCGCGAGGAGATAGACGCCGCTTTCATCCGCCCCGGACTGGAGGACCCCAAGGATGTGCGGCTGAAGCGGCTGGCGGACGAACCGATGCTCGTTGCCCTACCCGCACATCATGCGCTCGCGCGCCACGCAGAGGTACCGCTCTCGGCACTTGCGGGCGAGCCCTTCATCCTCTTTCCGCGCACCGTCGGTCTCAGCCTCTATGACGATATCGTGCGCGCCTGCCGGGATGCTGGCTTCGAGCTCGTCGTGACACAGGAGGCGCCGCAGATCCCTTCCGTCGTCAACCTCGTGGCAGCCGATCTCGGCGTTTCGATCGTGCCTGCCTCGATCGCCCAGATCAAGCTCGACGGCGTCGCCTACCGGCCGATCGAGGGGCCGTCGCTCGTCGCGAGACTAGGGCTCGCGGTGCTGAAGGCGCAGCGCTCACCCGTGACGGAAAACCTCATGAGTCTGCTCTAACCTGCCGGATCCCAATACGGCGGATCGCCGAAAGCCTTTTTCAGGTGATCAGCGATGGCGCGGAGCTTGGCGGAGGGATTGCGACCTTCGGGATGTGCCATGTAGATGAATTCGGCTTCCGGCTTGTAGCCGACATCGATTTCGACGAGCTTGCCTTCGCGGATCGCCGGACCGGCAATGAAGGCAGGCAGCAGCGCAATCCCGAGTCCGGCGATTGCCGCATCGCGCAGCATATCGCCGTTGTTCATGCCCATGGCCAGCCTGGCACGCACGATGGTCGCGCCCTCCGCAGTCTGGAAGCGCCAATCGGCGATACCGCGGTTGGTGTAGAACAGGCCCTGGTGGTCATCGAGATCGGTCAGCGTCGCCGGCGTCCCGTAGCGGTCGAGATAGTCGGGCGAGGCCGTCAGAAGACGGCGGCTGCGCGTAAGCTTCCAGGCAACGAGACGTGAGTCAGCGATTGGACCATTTCGGATGACGGCGTCATAGCCTTCCGAAGACGCATCCACTCGCCGGTCGTCTATATCGAGCGTCAGCGCGATTTCGGGATGCTTCGCCAGAAATGGATAAAGCGCCGGCCCGAGATGCATGCGGCCGAACGTGACAGGGGCAGCGATGCGCAAGGGGCCGGCGAGCGTGCCGCGCCGTTCGGCCATATCGGCCGTCGCTTCATCGATCTCGCGGACGATGCGCAGTGCGCGTTCGAGGAAGGCCGTGCCGTCCTCCGTCAGCGTCAGCTTACGCGTTGTGCGGTGGAGCAGCGTTCCGCCAAGAGTTCTTTCCAGTTCCGCCAGCCTTTCGCTAACGACGGACTTCGATAGCCGCAGACGCCTTGCCGCCTCGCTGACGGACCCTGATTCCACCACGGCGACGAAAGCAGCTACCCCTTCGATCCTTATCATCGTTCGGTGTTTCCGAATTCGAGTTCCACTATATGGAGACTAATCCGAACGGCGGGAAAATGCCATCTTCCGAGCATCGAATGGGACTGCAGACGCCAGCCCATCCTCAAATCAGGAGATGGAACCATGAACCGCTTGAGTAACAAAGTCGCAATCGTCACCGGCGCAAGCTCCGGCATCGGGCGCTCGACAGCAAAGCTTTTCGCCGCCGAAGGCGCCAAGGTCGTCGTTGGCGCTCGCCGTCAGGCGGAACTCGACAGCCTTGTTGCAGAAATCAAGGCAGGCGGCGGCGAAGCCGTTGCAGTCGCCGGCGACGTTCGCTCGGAAGACTATCACAAGACGCTCGTTGCTGCCGCCGTCCAAAACTACGGCAAACTCGACATCGCCTTCAACAATGCCGGTGTCATCGGCGAAGCCGGCCCGAGCACCGAAGTTTCCGAAGCAGGCTTCAGCGAGGCGCTGACGATCAATCTGACCGCCTCCTTCCTAGCCGCCAAACACCAGATTGCCGAAATGGCGAAACATGGCGGCGGTTCGGTGATCTTTACCTCCACCTTCGTCGGCTACAGCTTCGCCTTCCCGGGAGTCGCCGCCTATGCCGCCAGCAAATCCGGCCTCATCGGCCTGACGCAGGCGCTTGCCGCCGAATTCGGCCAGCAGAATGTCCGTGTCAACGCCATCCTGCCCGGTGCGGTCGATACCGATATGTACCGCGAGATGAACGACACGCCGGACAAGCAGGGGTTCATCACCAATCTGCACGCGCTGAAGCGTGTCGCCACACCGGAGGAGATTGCCCGCTCGGTTCTCTACCTCGCTTCCGACGATTCGAGCTTCGTGACAGGCACAGCTTCGCTGCTCGACGGCGGCGCTTCGATCACCCGCACCTGAAGTCTTCGTAAATCGAATGAAAAGGCCGCGGTCCGCGGCCTTTTCGCCTTCGATCAACGTGCGGACGGTTGCCTCGAAGGTCGTCTTCCCCTTGCGCGGACCGGGATTCTGCATGCCAATATGAGGATCCGCTGACCGGCAAACCCTTCGAATGGGCGTTGTGGCGAGGCAAGGAGGTCGTGCCGATCGAGATGCGGCGGCATCACGTGCCGGCCAAGGTCCGCGCCTTCATCGACTTCTGTGTCGAAATCATCGGATAGATGTCGCAGGCGAGACTTGTTTCTCGCCTCCATCCCGCCTACCACCCGGAGACACTGCCTTCCTCTTCTTCCGGCAATCTCGCCCGCGGGTGAACCATGCTTCTCGGTATTCTTTGCGGCCTCGCCACATGCGCCTTGTGGGGGCTGACGTTCGTCGTGCCGCGCGCCATCGCACCTTTCAACACGATGGACCTGACAATCGCGCGCTACGGCCTCTTTGCGCTCGCGAGCATCGTGCTGATGGTCAGTCCGCGGTTCCGGCCGAAGAACATCGAGCCACGCATGGCAATCACTGCGCTACTCCTCGGCGGCATTGGTTATGTCGGCTATTTCGTCAGCATTGCCTATGCCGTGCGGCTTGCCGGCGCCGCCATTCCGCCGCTCGTCATCGGCACCATGCCGGTGCTCCTTGCAATCATTGCAAATTTTCGTGACCACTCCGTTGCCTGGCGGCTGCTCGCCTTGCCGCTGATGTTGATCGCCGCCGGCATCGGCTGGGTGAATGTCTCGATCTTTTCCTCCGCGCCTTCCGGCGATCAGGCGGCGATCGTCCTCGGTATCGGCTCCGCGCTGATAGGCCTTGCACTATGGGTCGCTTATGGGCTTGCGAGTACAGCGGCGATGCAATCGCCGAATCCGCCGGATATTCTGCAATGGACCGGCCTTCAGGGCATCGGCGCGGGGATCGGCAGCCTCATCTTGATCCCTTTCACATCGATCGGCACGGATATCGCCTTCACCGGTGCAGAATTGCTTCGTTTCATCCTCTGGTCGCTGATCATGGGCCTCGCTGGCGCCTGGCTCGCCACGCTTCTTTGGATGATCGCCTCGAAGCGCCTGCCGCTTGCGCTTGCAGCGCAGCTGATCGTGGCCGAAACCGTCTTCGGACTGATCTTCGGTTTCCTCTTCGAGCAGCGCCTGCCGACGATCGCCGAAGCGGGCGGCTCCATCCTTCAGCTTGCGGGCGTCGGGCTTGCCATCGCGATCTTCACGCCCGGCGGCCGCAAGGCTTAGGCGTTAAGCCCGGCCTCTTCCGCGAATAGCCGGCATGCCGGGCGATTGCATGTTATCCGCCAAAGGCTTAGGGTCGACGGCGGTCAACAGGGCAACGGGTAGAAGGCCATGGTTCTCAGCGGCAAACGCATCCTGCTTATCATTTCGGGCGGCATCGCGGCCTACAAGAGCCTCGATCTCATCCGGCGCCTGCGGGAGCGGGGCGCTTCCGTGCGTCCGGTGATGACGAAAGGTGCGCAGGAGTTCGTGACGCCGCTCGCCGTCGGCGCCCTTGCGGCCGACCACGTCTTCACCGATCTCTTTTCACGGCAGGACGAACAGGATGTCGGCCATATCCGCCTTGCGCGCGACTGCGACCTCGTTCTGATCGCGCCGGCGACGGCCGATCTGCTGGCGAAAATGGCAAACGGCCTCGCCGACGATCTGGCCTCGACGATATTGCTTGCGACCGACAAGACCGTTCTCGTGGCCCCCGCCATGAACCCGAAGATGTGGTCGCATGCGGCGACGAAACGCAATTCCGAGACTTTGAGAGGCGACGGCGTCCATTTCATCGGCCCGATGGCGGGCGAGATGGCGGAAAGCAGAGAAGCTGGTCTTGGGCGCATGGCCGAACCGCTGGAGATCGTCGCGGCAGCCGAGGCGCTTTTCGACGGCGGGCCGAAGCCGCTTGCAGGGCGGAAGGCCGTCGTCACCTCGGGGCCGACGCATGAGCCGATCGACCCTGTGCGTTACATCGCCAACCGCTCTTCCGGCAGACAGGGTCACGCAATCGCCGCAGCACTCGCCAAACTCGGCGCGGAGGTGACGCTCGTTTCCGGCCCTGTGACGATTGCCGACCCGGTTGGCGTCAGGATGATCCATGTCGAGCGGGCCGAGGAAATGCGCGACGCCGTGCTTGCTGCCCTGCCCGCCGATATCGCTGTCATGGTCGCAGCCGTCGCCGACTGGCGCGTCGCCTCCGCATCCGACCAGAAGATCAAGAAGCATCCGGGCGAATCCATTCCCACGCTGGCGCTGACCGAAAACCCGGACATCCTGAAGACCGTCGGTCACCACACGATGCGGCCGAAGCTGGTGATCGGCTTTGCCGCCGAGACACAGGACGTCGAAAGCAACGCCAGGGCCAAGCTCGAGCGCAAGGGCGCCGATCTCATCGTTGCCAACGACGTGTCGCCGGCCACAGGCATCATGGGCGGCACGCGCAATAGCGTGAAGCTGATTAGCCAAAGCGGCGTCGAGCAATGGCCCGATCTCGCCAAGGAAGAGGTTGCGGAAAAGCTGGCGAGACTGATCGCCGAACGCATCAAGCAGGGATAGCCAGATCCGGCGTCGCGCTGAGGCGCCTTTCCGGCCGAAAGGGCGCAATCTCGATTCCCATTTCGCTCACCGTAACGGCGCTGCCATCGGGTATTTCGGTCCAGGCATCGACGTCGTCGTTCAGCGGTTCCGAGACAAGACAATAGCCTTTGCCCATCGGCGAGGCATAAAGCGTCGGGGCCTTGCGATCAGTCGCATAGCGAATGCCGAAGAGTGACCGCCCGTCCGAGAGGGCTGCGGTGAAACGCAGATGAACACTGCCCAGAATGCTATCCGCAAGTCCCTCGACGAAGCTCACCATTTCGGCCATCGCGGCAAGGGGCGCGCGGCGCAGACCGAACTGCAGCGCGAGCAGGAACATCAGCTCGGAATCGGTCGTGCCGCTCCGGGCGTTGAAGAGCGCGTCATCCAGCATCGCCTCCATCGGGCGGCGCAGGCGCTCGAAGCCGCCGATCTGGCCGTTGTGCATGAAAGACCAGTTTTCATGCGTGAAGGGATGGCAATTGTCGCGCCGGGTGCCGCCGCCGGTGGCCGCCCGCACGTGGGCAAGAAAGAGCGGCGAGCGGATCTGCCGCGCGAGGCTCTTCAGATTGCAATCCGACCAGGCCGGAAGGATGTCGCGGTAGCGGCCCGGTTCCGGCCGGTCGCCATACCAGGCGATGCCGAAGCCATCGCCGTTCGTTGCGGTCTTGGCGCGAGTGGCGCAGTGGGATTGTTCGATGAGGGAATGCGCGGGCGAGGACACCAGCTCCTCCAGATAGAGGGGGTCTCCACGATAGGCTGCCCAGCGACACATGCTCTCTTGCTCCGAACCCCGCCCTTGCCCGGCAGGACTGCTTGGAATTGCCTGCTCGATTGTCGAGCGCGATGGTGAATAAAAACTTAATGATTGCAGGTTTTGCAATGGATTCGTGGGAATTGGCGAGGCCTCCGACGATCACTTTCGGCGATCAGGCATCTTCTTTTGTGAACACTGAGTTCTGTCCGCCACGGGTTTCGCGCCGTTCAGCACTACCGATATAGTCGCCAGCAAGTTGAACCCACATAAGAGGATTCCATGTCGATCCGTCCCGTCAAACACGAAAGCACAGCCGTCCCCACGATGGAAGGCGCAGGCGTGAAGCTGCACCGCGTCTTTGGTTTCGGCGATCCGTCGATGACCGATCCCTTCCTGATGATGGATGATTTCCGCAACGACAATCCGGCCGAATACATCCGCGGCTTTCCATGGCACCCGCATCGCGGGATCGAGACGATTACCTACGTGCTCGCCGGAACCGTCGAGCATGGCGATAGTCTCGGCAATCGCGGCCTTCTCGGCGCGGGCGACATCCAGTGGATGACGGCCGGCAGCGGCATCATGCATCAGGAAATGCCGAAGGGCGATTTCGCGGGCCGCATGCACGGCTTCCAGCTTTGGGCCAATCTGCCCTCTTCCCTCAAGATGACCGCACCGCGCTATCAGGACGTCAAATCCTCCGACATCCCGGTCGTCGTCGATGACGACGGCACCGCCGTCCGTGTTATCTGCGGCAATTTCTGGGGCAAGGGCGGTCCCGTGGACGGGGTCGCCGCCGAGCCGATCTATCTGGACGTTTCAGTACCTCCGGGTAAGAAGAAGCGCTTGCCGGTCGATACCTACCGCAATGCCTTCGCCTATATCTTTGCCGGCTCAGGGACGTTCCGCGACGCCTCGAAACCCTTCGGCGTCCGGGTCGAGAAGGAAGTGAACGGCGAAGAGATCAACATTCGCGACATGTCCGGCAACCGCACGCTCGTCGTCTTCGACAGCGGCGATGAAGTGACCGTCCAGGCGGGCGACGAGGGAATCCGCTTCCTACTCGTCTCCGGAAAACCAATCGAAGAGCCGGTCGCCTGGCACGGTCCTATCGTGATGAATTCGCGCGAGGAAATCATGCAGGCCATGCGCGAACTGCAGAACGGAACCTTCATCAAGGCGGGACATTAAGACGATTTGTCTTGCATCGCCGAAATTTTTACCTACCTTCCAACTATCGACAACAGAACGAAAGGAAGGTGATCCAATGTCTAATGAGATTTCGGACCTCGCAACGGGCATGGGAGAGGTGAAGAAGGCGAGGCAGCCCTCGCTTTAATCCCGCCTTCCTGGGGCCGCCTTTGCGGTCCAGGCCAGTTAGAGGCCAAACTCATGGAAAGGGTCGCTGACGCGGCCCTTTTTTATTGCTGAAATTTTCTTTGACTGACGCCGAGTTCTGCCATATTCATCAAGTCATCTGATGACTTGATGAATGGCCATGCAACCTCTCAACAAAACAAATCTCGCGGATACGGCAATCGAAGCGATCCGTGGCGAGATTCTCGCAAGGCGGTGGAACGTCGGCGACAAGCTGCCGAATGAAGCGGCTCTTTCCGCCGCGCTGTCGGTCAGCCGGGGCACGATCCGTGAGGCCGTGCGCGTGCTTGTCTCGCAGGGCCTGCTCGAAACACGGCAAGGATCCGGGACCTATGTGGTCTCGACAACGGATGCGAGCCGGGCATTGACGATGGCCCGGCGGGCGAGTCTGCGCGATCAATTCCAGGCGCGTTGTGCTTTGGACGTCGAGGCAGCCCGCCTCGCCTCGCTGCGCCAGACGCCGGAAATTATTGCTGCCTTGCGCGACCTCCTCGCAAAGCGAGGCAATTACGAAGGTGGCGATAAAGCGGCTTTCGTCGAGCGCGATCTTGCCTTTCACCGGGCGATCATCGCGGCGTCTGGCAATCGGGCGATGATCGAGATCTACGAATTCTTTTCGGCTTCCATCGCCGAAACGATCGAAGCGACACTCGGCCAGGATATCCCCGAGCCCGACATGAAAGCGCATGCCGATATCATCAACGCTATCGAAACGGGGCAGCCCGCGAAAGCGGATGCCGCCGTGCGACGGTTCATGGCTCCTGTGATTGCCGCCCTTGAAAGAATGATCCTGTCATGAACACCTCCATTTCCGAAAGTGCCCCGGCTCTCGATGCCATCGACGAGCAGTTGATCGATGCCGAGGCGGATAGCGTTCCCGCACCGCAAGCGCCGGCACAGCCGACAGCGGCAAGCCGCGTTATTCTCGGCGTCAGCCTGGTGCTCATCGCCTTCAACCTCCGCCCCATCTTTTCCAGCGCCTCGGCGCTGTTGCCGGAAATTCGCGCGGGACTCGGTCTTTCGGCTCTTGGCGCAAGCCTGCTGACCACACTTCCTGTTGTTTGCCTGGGCGCCTTCTCCCCGCTTGCGCCAAAACTGGCGCAGCGCATCGGCACCGAACGAACGCTGCTCGGCGTGCTCTTGCTGCTGGCGCTCGGAACGGCCTTGCGCGGGCTGTCCTCCATCCCGCTTCTCTTTTTCGGAACCGCGCTTGCGGGCGCCTGTATCGCAATCGGCAACGTCCTGCTTCCGGGCTTGGTCAAGCGCGATTTCGCCGATCGCGCGGCGCTGATGACCGGTTGTTACACAATGGCGCTTTGTGCCGGCGCCGCAAGTGCCGCCGGCTTCAGCCTGCCGATCGAGCACGCGCTAGGCGGCTCGCTGGAAGGGGCTCTTGCTGCCTGGGCGTTGCCCGCGTTCATCGTCGCCTTCCTCTGGCTCCCGCAGGTTCTTGGAATTCCGGCTCAAGCGCGGCGAAGCGGCTTCCGGGTCGAGGGCCTTTGGCGGGACCGGCTTGCCTGGCAGGTCACTCTTTTCATGGGCCTCCAATCGGCGCTGGCTTACTGCGTCTTCGGCTGGCTCGTGCCGATCCTGCGCGAGCGCGGGCTTGATGGCGTAACGGCCGGCGCCATCGTTTCCGTATCCGTCATGGTGCAGGCGACGGCCTGCCTCGTCGCGCCGCAGATCGCCGTGCGCGGCAAGGATCAGCGGCTAATCAACGCTTCGCTATGCATCATTGCGGTGGTTGCCCTGCTCGGCCTGCTCTTTGCGCCGCTTTCGACCGTCTGGCTCTGGGCGGTGCTGCAGGGGATAGGGCAAGGCGGCCTGATCGCGGTGGCGATGACGGTGATCGTGTTGCGCTCACGCGATCCCCATGTCGCGGCGCATCTCTCCGGCATGGCACAGTGCGTCGGCTATCTGCTGGCCGCCGTCGGCCCGCTGATCGTCGGCCTCATTCGCGGCGCCACAGGCGGTTTCGCCTGGAGCGCCGTGCTCTTCGTGCTGCTCGGACTGGGAGCCGCAATCAACGGCTGGAACGCCGGACGTGCGCTTCATGTCGAGGCCCGGACGATCGAGAAGCCGTAAGCGCGCGGTCCTCACGTCTGCATCACCATCTCTTGATGTCTCTGCAAGGCAGCGGATGCTACGCTATCTCCGGTCGCGCAATTGCCCGGGAGTAAACGAGTGTATCTACGATCTGCAATCCTGTTCGCCCTGCTGACCGTTGCCATACCGGCTGCCTCGAATGCCCAAGAGCGGCCGGGGGTGCTGAAACTGCTGCCGTCCGATTCCGTCACGCAGCATGAGGCCAATATCGGCGGCCGCAGCCTGGCCTATACCGCGACAGCTGGAACGCTTGATATCTTTGGTCAGGATGGCACCCAGACCGGGGCTATATTCTACACCGCCTATGTCGCCAAAAACGGTGCCGCCAACAGGCCGATCACCTTCGCCTTCAACGGTGGCCCAGGTGCTGCCTCGGCATTCCTGCATCTTGGAGTCGTCGGCCCGCGCGTACTGGACTTTGGTCCGCAGGGCCGGGACGGCGCAGATGCCAAACTGGTCGACAACCCGCAAAGCTGGCTGGATTTCACCGATCTCGTGCTGATCGATCCGATCGGCACGGGATGGAGCCGCACGGCAAAGGCCGACGACGCTTCGAATTACTACAACGTCAACGCCGATGCGCAGAGCATTGCCAAGGCGATTGCGCTTTACGTGGCGCATAACAACCGCTCGGACTCTCCAAAGTATCTTCTCGGCGAAAGCTACGGCGGCTTCCGTGCGGCAAAGGTCGCCGCCACCCTGAAGGAGAGCCAGGGCATCATCGTCACCGGTGCTGTCATGCTCTCGCCGTTGCTCGAAGGGCGGCTGATGTTCGATGCCGATCAGTTTGCGTTGGGAGCTGCTCTCGAACTCCCCTCGCTCGTTGCCGCAGAAGCCGAACGGCGCAAAACCTTCAGCGAAAAGACCCAGCAGGAGGCCGAAAAATTTGCCCTCGGCGAATATCTGACGACATTGGCTGGGCCTGCCCCGAAGGGAGATGCCGCCAAAGCCTTCTATGGCAAGGTCTCAACGATGACCGGCATTCCCGCGGATATCGTTACCCGAACTCGCGGCTTCCTCGGCAATGCCTTTGCCAAAAACTCCGCCAGGCAGCAGGGCGAGGTGATGAGCCCCTACGACGCGTCGTTCGCCACGCCCGATGCCTACCCGGAATCGGACTCTGATCGGGGCGACGATGCCATCCTCGACGGCTTCGCCCGCGCTTATGGCGGCGCGTTTTCCAGCTACGCGCGCAACGAGCTCGGCTTCAAGACCGAGATGACCTATACGTTGCTCGACGGCGATGTCAGCCGGCAGTGGCAATGGGGCGGTGGACACGGCAGCGGCCGCCTGCAGGCGAGCGCAACGGACGACATCCGCGAACTTCTCGCGTCCAATCCGGCATTTCACCTGATGATCGCGCATGGCTATAGCGATCTCGTCACGCCCTACGGCGTCAGCCGCTACGTTGTGGATCACCTGCCGGAAACTCTGACGAGGGGCCGCGTGAGCCTGGACGTCTATCGCGGCGGCCATATGTTCTACACCAATGCCGAGGAGCGTGCCGCTTTCACGGCCGATGCCAAAACTTTCTATGGCCAGCATCAGGCGGCGCAGATGGCGGAATGAGGAAGGCATGCGCGTTACCGGAGGATGCCATTGCGGCGCAATTGCCTATGAGGCCGAAATCGATCCCGAGCGCGTCAGCATCTGCCATTGCACCGACTGCCAGCGGCTGACGGGAACGGCCTATCGCGTCAGCACGGTCGCGCGGCAAGAGGATTTCCGGCTTCTCCGCGGGACGCCCAAAACCTACGTCAAGCGCGGCGATAGCGGGGCGCCGAGCCAGCAGTTCTTCTGCCCCGACTGCGGCTCGCATCTCTATCGCAAGGGAGAAGACAACGCCTTCGTCGGCATCCGTGTCGGCACGATCGACCAGCGGGCCGAACTGCAGCCGCGCAAGCAGATCTGGTGTTGCTCAGCACTGCCCTGGACAGCCAATATCGAAGCCCTGCCGCGCTTCGAGACAGAAAGCTAGGGTTGCCGGAAGGGGGCGCTGACATAGATAGAGCCTCATGTCATACCAGAAGCAGTCTCTCAGCACCTCGAAATCGGATGCGGTTTCAGGGAAGGACTCTATTCTCGCCGCTCTCTCTGACAATCCGCAGAGCTGGGCTCTCTTCCTCGATATCGACGGCACTTTGCTTGACATCGCACAAACGCCGGACGCGATAGCCGTTCCGCCGTCTCTTCCGGCAAATCTCGATGCCTTGTCGAACAAGCTCGGGGGTGCCCTGGCGCTCGTGACTGGCCGCGGGCTTGATTTTGTGGACGGCGCTTTTTCACCGTTTCGTTTTCCGATCGCGGGACTTCATGGTGCCGAGCGCCGCGATCCGAACGGGCATGTTCACAAAATCGAAACGACGGCGGACTTCGAGCGACTGAAGGCAGACCTTGTTGCTGAGACGGCCGGCTGGACGGGCGTCCTGATCGAGGACAAGGGAGCGGCCGTCGCCGCGCATTACCGGCTTGCGCCGGAGAGACATGTTGAACTTGAACCGCTGATGGAGCGGGCGCTCAGCCGAGCAGGACCGAACTGGACCATCCAGCACGGCAAGATGGTGATCGAGATCCGCCCGGCGGCCGCCGACAAAGGCCATGCCATGGAGGCATTTCTGGCGCAACCGGTTTTCGCCGGCAGACGCCCGATCGCGATCGGCGATGATGTGACCGACGAAGCGATGTTTCGCACGGCCAACCGGATCGGCGGTCATTCGATCCGCATCGGGCCGCTTTCGCCTGCCAGCGAAGCGCGCTGGTCCATCCCCTCCTCCCAGGAACTGCGGGCCATTATCGCTGAGTTAGTCTCCTAAGATTTGAGTACCTGACATTTTATTCGCGTTTGAAAGGAATTTGGCATGAGCCGCCTCGTCATTGTGTCCAATCGCGTGCCCGTTCCGGATAAGGGCGGCATTGCGCCCGCCGGAGGGCTGGCGGTCGCGCTGAAAGCGGCTCTCGAAGAGCGTGGCGGCATATGGATGGGCTGGTCGGGAAAATCGAGCGGCGAACATGAGCCGCAGCCACTTGCGCAGCTGCAGCAAGGTAATATCACCTACGCACTTACGGACCTGACCGATACCGATGTGCAGGAATATTACCACGGCTTCGCCAACCGCGTTCTCTGGCCGATCTGCCATTACCGGCTGGATCTTGCCGAGTACGGCCGGAAGGAAATGGCCGGCTATTTTCGCGTCAACCGCTTCTTCGCGCATCGGCTGGCGCCGCTTATCGAGCCTGATGACGTCATCTGGGTGCACGACTACCACCTGATTCCGCTTGCCGCGGAGCTGCGTCAGATGGGCTTGAAGAACCGCATCGGCTTCTTCCTCCATATTCCCTGGCCGCCTGCCGACGTGCTCTTCACGATGCCGGTCCACGAGGAGATCATGCGCGGCCTGTCCCATTACGATCTCGTCGGCTTCCAGACCGATCACGACCTCGAGAACTTCGCCGGCTGTCTGAGGCGTGAAGGCATCGGCGATGATCTCGGCGACGGCCGCTTCAGCTCCCATGGCCGGACCTTCAAGGGCGGAGCCTATGCAATCAGCATCGAGACTGAGGCCTTTGCCGAATTTGCGAGAAAGGCATCGACCAACAGCATGGTCAAGAAGGCGCGGGAAAGCGTCGAAGGCCGCAGCCTGATCATCGGCGTCGATCGCCTCGACTATTCCAAGGGAATTACGCAGCGCATCGATGCCTTCGAGCGTTTCATCCTGACCAATCCGGCACAGCAGGGACGCGTCACCTATCTGCAGATCACTCCGAAATCGCGCTCCGAAGTCCCGGAGTATGAAGCCATGCAGCGTACCGTTGCTGAACAGGCCGGCAGGGTGAACGGAGCCTTGAGCGCCGTCGACTGGGTGCCGATCCGCTACATCAACCGCTCCGTGGGCCGCCATATTCTTGCAGGACTCTACCGGCTCGCCAAAGTCGGGTTGGTGACGCCGCTTCGAGACGGGATGAACCTCGTCGCGAAAGAATATGTGGCGGCGCAGGATCCAAACGATCCGGGCGTGCTGGTGCTTTCGCGTTTCGCCGGTGCGGCGCGCGAGCTAAAGGGAGCGCTGCTGGTCAATCCCTACGACATTGAAGGGGCCGCAAATGCATTGGCGCGGGCACTCAGCATGCCGCTGGAAGAGCGGCTTGAGCGTTGGAAGGTGATGATGGATCATTTGCTGGAGCATGACGTTTCTCGCTGGTGCCGGGACTTTCTGAATGATCTTGCACCACGATCAGTTCAGTCGAGCTGAGCCTCTGAGATCAGCCAGGCTACCAGCCGATCGGTTTCAGCGCTCCGCGATTTCGGCGGCAGAAGCCAGTAGCCGCGGTCCTGCGCTTCAAGTATCGGTCCGGCCGCGACAAGCATGCGGGACGACAGCAGCGAATCCACCAGGCCGAGCCAGCCGATTGCCAGCCCCTGCTCGCCGATCGCCGCCTGCACGACAAGCGAGTAGGTGTTGAAACTAAGCTCTCCGTGCCCTGCGGCCGGATCGCGGCCGATCCCGAGTTCGGCGAGATAGCTCTTCCAATCGAACCAGGGCGACGGCCCGCGCGTATCGAGATGCAGAAGGCGTGCCTTGGCAAGATCGGCGGGGTCGGTTAAAGGGCCGTTTCGATCGAGAAAGCCCTGCGTACAGACCGGGACCACTTTTTCCGGCAGGAGCAGTTGCGTGTCGCCGCCGAACTCGCCCCGCGTCCCGAAGACAACGGCAAAGTCGGCGCCGTCCAGCAGGCCCTCCATCCGCTGTGTCGCAACGATCTGGATATCCATTTCCGGGTAGAGCAGGCGGAAGGCATGCATGCGCGGTATCAGCCACAAAGAGGAGAAGGCATAGTCCGTTCTCAGCCTGATTGCCGGGCGTTCGGATTGGTTGCGGAAGCTGCGCACCAGCGTGTCGATATCACCAACGGTGCGTGAGGCGATGTCGAAAAGCCTCCGTCCTTCGGGTGTCAACTCCACCCCGCGATGTTGCCGCTGCAGGAGATCGACGCCCATCTGCTCTTCCAGGCGACGAATCTGATAGCTGACGGCAGGCTGGGTGAGACCCAGAATTTCGGCGGCGGACGACAGACTGCCGAGCTTGCCGACCGCGGCAAATACGCGAACCCACCCCAGGTCAACCGGCCGCTCTGCCATAAAATTTCCTTTGGCCATCCATCGAAAAAACCCAGCTTCACAAGGGAAACCAAGTTGATGTTCAATAAATTGCTCGAATAACAGGGGAACTGCAATGAAAAGAATTTCGCGCATGAACCGGTTTGCTGCCGGCCTCCTCCTTTCCGTCGTCTCTTTCGGCGCTGCTTCCGCTGCCGACGACGCATCCTGCAAAACCATTCGCATGTCCGATCCGGGCTGGACCGACATCACTGCCACCAACGGCGTGACCTCGGTCGTTCTGGCTGCGCTCGGCTACGAAGCCGACGTCAAGACGCTCTCGGTCCCGATCGGCTACCAATCGATGAAGAATGGCGAGATCGATGTCTTCCTTGGCAACTGGATGCCGGCGCAGAAGGCTTTCATCGACGACCTGACATCTGCGAAGGCAACCGTGGTGCTGAACAAGAACCTCGAAGGTGCAAAGTTCACGCTCGCCGTCCCGACCTACGTCGCCGAAAAGGGCGTGAAGGACTTCGCCGACCTGCAGAAGCACGCCGACGAATTCGATCACAAGATCTACGGCATCGAGCCGGGCGCTCCGGCGAACTCCAATATCCAGAAAATGATTGACGCCAACGACTTCGGCCTCAAGGACTGGAAGCTCGTCGAATCCGGCGAGCAGGCAATGCTGGCGCAGGTCGAGCGAGCCGGGAAGGACAAGAGCGCGGTTGTCTTCCTTGCCTGGGCGCCGCATCCCATGAACGAGCAGTTCTCGCTCGAATACCTGTCCGGCGGCGACGCCTATTTCGGCCCGAATTTCGGCGGCGCCGAGGTCTATACGCTGGCGCGCACCGGTTGGCCGGAAAAGTGCCCGAACGCGGCCGCGCTGTTCAAGAACCTCAAGTTCGAAATCGGCATGGAGAACTCGCTGATGGGCTCGATCCTGGGCGGCGACGATCCGAAGGCCGCGGCAACGGCATGGCTGAAGGCCAATCCGAAGGCCGTCGATCCCTGGCTTGCCGGCGTGACGACGATCGACGGGAAACCCGCTGCAGACGCAGTGAAGAGCTCTCTCGGCCTCTAAGACCCAAGGACAGAATACCCATGGCGCGCCCCAACATCCTTATCCTCATGGTTGACCAGTTCAACGGAACGCTGTTTCCGGATGGGCCAGCCGAGTTTCTTCACGCGCCGCATCTGAAGGCATTGGCGAAGCGCTCCGTGCGCTTTGCCAATACCTATACGGCGAGCCCGCTCTGCGCGCCGGCGCGGGCCTCCTTCATGTCGGGCCAGCTTCCGAGCCGCACGCGTGTCTATGATAACGCCGCGGAATTCGCCTCCGACATCCCCACCTATGCGCATCATCTACGGGCCGCCGGTTATCAGACGGCGCTATCCGGCAAGATGCACTTCGTCGGCCCGGATCAGCTTCACGGCTTTGAGGAACGGCTGACGACCGATATCTACCCTGCCGATTTCGGTTGGACCCCCGACTACACGAAGCCCGGCGAACGCATCGACTGGTGGTATCACAATCTCGGTTCCGTCACCGGCGCCGGCGTCGCCGAAATCACCAACCAGATGGAATATGACGACGAGGTCGCCCACCACGCCGTCCGCAAGCTTTATGACCTTTCCCGCCGGCAGGACGAGCGGCCTTGGTGTCTCACCGTGAGCTTCACGCATCCCCACGACCCTTATGTCGCGCGGCGGAAATTTTGGGATCTCTACGAGGATTGCGCGGCGCTCGACCCGGAAGTGGGGCCGATCCCGTTCGATCGGCTTGATCCGCATTCCCAGCGCCTGCTCGAAGCCTGCGATTACAAGGCTTTTGACATTTCACCCGAAGAGATCCGGCGTGCGCGCAGAGGCTACTTCGCCAATATCTCCTACATCGATGAGAAGATCGGCGAGATCCTCGACGTGCTGGAACGCGGACGGATGGCCGAGAACACCATCATTCTCTTTGTCTCCGACCACGGCGACATGCTCGGTGAACGCGGGCTCTGGTTCAAGATGTGCTTCTTCGACGGCTCGGCGCGCGTGCCGCTGATGATCGCCGCACCGGGCTGGAATGCGGCCCGCATCGATCAGCCGGTTTCGACACTGGACGTGACGCCGACGCTGGCTGGTCTTGCCGGTCTCGACATTACCTCGCTGAAGAAATGGACCGACGGAGAAGACCTTGGCCCGCTCGCAACCGGCACAGGCGGCCGCGGCGCGGTACCGATGGAATATGCAGCGGAGGGCTCGATCGCGCCGCTCGTCTGCCTGCGCGACGGCCGCTACAAGCTGTCGCTCTGCGAAAAAGACCCGCCGATGCTCTTCGACCTCGATGCCGATCCGCACGAGTTGAAGAACCTGGCCAACGACCCTGCCTACGCCGGAACTCTGGAAGAGTTGACCAAACAGGCCGGCAAGCGCTGGAACCTCGCAAGCTACGACGCAGCCGTGCGCGAAAGCCAGGCGCGCCGTTGGGTCGTCTATGCGGCGCTGCGTAACGGCGCCTATTATCCCTGGGACTATCAGCCGCTGCAGAAGGCCTCGGAGCGCTATATGCGTAACCACATGGACCTGAACGTGCTGGAAGAAAACCAGCGCTATCCGCGCGGGGAGTAGGATTGCTGCGGCTAATCTCCGCCGCTACACTTAGTCGTTGCGAAACGGGAGGCGTCTCATGAAGATCAGTGCACGCAATCGACTGAAAGGCCGAATCGTCGAGGTGAAGAAGGGTGCGACCACGGCGCATGTCCGAATCGATATCGGCGGTGGATCGATCGTTACGGCTTCCATCACCAACGAGTCCGTCGACGAACTCGGGCTTGCGGTCGGTCGTGAGGCCTATGCAGTCGTCAAGGCCTCCGATGTCATGATCGCCGTCGACTGATCGTCAGGCCTTCTTGCAATAGTGCGCCACGTCGTCGCCGGTCTGGAAATCGCCGGCCTGCGGCGGCGCGATGGGCTTAAACAATGTGCGATCCGGCTTCAGATCGAGAAGCGGCGTGCCGTCGAGGCAGTCCATCCCGCGAACCAGCAAAGTGTCGTCATCAATGCCCTCCAGCTTGACGATGGCCGTCCCGATCGGATTCGGGCGGACGGGCGAGCGAAGCGAAAATGTGCCATGCACCTTCCCGCTATTGGCGGGGCTCTGAAGCACGAGATCGCGCCGTGCTCTGTCCAGCCAATAGAGCACTTCCAGCCGTTCGAACGCCTCCACGCCCTGGAGCGCCTGTTTCCACGGCTCGAAGATCTCGATCCTGCAGAGCGGACCGTCGTGCCGCCCCTGACGCGGCGTCTCCATGCGCGACGTCCAGGGCGTCAGGATACGCCCGATAAACACCAGCCCCGCGTCGGTCGCCGACGGCGATTCGACAGCGACTTCGTTTTCCCTGATTTCGTTTTCTCGAACCATGATCTTCCCCTTCGGTGCAGGGCATCATGACAGATCGTTATATCTCATCCAATATCACGCTGCCTTGGCGACGTGATATTCCTTGATCGCAGCCATCTTGATCGCCGGGTAGCGCTCCGCCTCATAGCGCAGGGAGAAGCCGTCCTGCGCCAGAAACACCGGATCGCCATCGAGATCGCGGGCGATATCGCCGCGCTTGGCCGTGAGAAACTTGTCGAGTTCGCTCGGCTGGTCGGACGAGACCCAGCGGCAGACGGAGAAGCGCGACATTTCGAACGAGACCGGCAAGCCGTATTCCGCCTGCAGACGCTCCTTCAGAACGTCGAGCTGCAGGGCACCAACGACGCCGACGATAGCCGGGGAGCCGTCTTCCGGAGAAAACAGCTGGACAACGCCCTCTTCGGCCATCTGCTGCAGGGCTTCCTTCAGCTTCTTCGCCTTCATCGCATCTTCGAGACGGACGCGGCGAAGAATCTCCGGCGAAAAGTTCGGCACCCCTTGGAACACCAGAGGTTCACCCTCGGTCAGCGTATCGCCGATGCGCAGCGTGCCGTGGTTCGGAATGCCGACGACATCGCCGGCATAGGCGGTGTCGGCGAGCTGCCGCTGCGAGGCGAAGAAGAATTGCGGCGCGGTGAGGCCGAGCTGCTTGCCCGTGCGCGAAAGACGCGCCTTCATGCCGCGCTCGAGCTTGCCCGAGCAGATACGGGCAAAGGCGATGCGGTCGCGGTGGTTCGGGTCCATATTGGCCTGGATCTTGAAGACGAAGGCCGTCATCTTGTCTTCGCTTGCATGCACCTTGCGAATATCGGCAATTTGATCGCGCGGCGGCGGCGCGAATTCGCCGAGCGCGTTGATCAGATCGCGGACCCCGAAGTTGCGCAGCGCCGAGCCAAAGAACACCGGCGTCATGTGGCCTTCGAGGAATGCCTGGCGGTCGAACGGCCGGCAAGCTTCGATCGCAAGTTCCGTTTCATCAATGAACGCCTGCCGCTCGTTTTCCGGCAGCCTGTCGGCGACGCTCTGCGGACCGTTCACCGGCGTCGCCTCGACTTCCGTATCTGAGCCGCGCACCGTATTGGTCGCCAGATGATAGGAGCCGCAGAAGGTCTTGGAGCGGCCGATCGGCCAGGTAATCGGCGCAGTGTCCAGCGCGAGCTTCTCTTCCACCTCGTCGAGAATTTCGAAGGGATCGCGGCTCTCGCGGTCCATCTTGTTGATGAAGGTGATGATCGGAATGTCGCGCATGCGGCAGACTTCGAAGAGCTTCAGCGTGCGCGGCTCGATGCCCTTGGCCGCATCGATGACCATGACCGCCGCGTCCACCGCCGTCAGCGTGCGATAGGTATCGTCCGCGAAGTCTTCGTGGCCGGGCGTATCCAGGATGTTGAAGACGTTGTCGTCATACTCGAAGGTCATGACGGAGGTGACCACCGAAATGCCGCGCTCGCGCTCGATCTTCATCCAGTCCGACCGAGTCTGGATGCGGTCCTTCTTCGCCTTGACTTCGCCGGCGAGCTGGATCGCCCCGCCGAAGAGCAGCAGCTTTTCGGTGAGCGTGGTCTTACCCGCATCCGGGTGCGCGATAATAGCGAATGTGCGGCGGCGGGAAACCGCCTCGGCGAGACTTTCGGCCATGATGTGAATCCTGTGGAATTGCGGCGTATCTAGCGATTAAAGCCCGCCATTGCAATTGACCTTGGCCTTTCCGGTGCAAAGTAATGCCCGCATGACCATTCATGACGACATCCGCCCCAAGCTCAACCTTATCCGTTTGCCGAACGGCGAAGGCCTCGACCTGCCCGCCTATGAAACGAGCGGTGCCGCCGGCATGGACCTACGCGCGGCCGTGGCTGTTGACGCGCCGCTGACCATCGCGCCGGGCAAGCGCGCGCTGGTGCCGACCGGCTTCATCTTCGAGATTCCCGATGGCTACGAGGCGCAGATCCGCCCGCGCTCCGGGCTCGCCTTCAAGCACGGCATCACCTGCCTCAACACGCCCGGAACGATCGACAGTGATTATCGCGGCGAAGTGAAGGTCCTCCTCATCAATCTCGGCGAAGATCCCTTTGAGATTACGCGCGGCATGCGCATTGCCCAGATGGTGATCGCACCGGTCACTCAGGTGCGCGTCGCCGAGATAACCGAAGGCAGCGCGACGACGCGTGGCGCCGGCGGCTTCGGCTCAACCGGCGTATGAGCAAGCCATTCGACGGCTCAGGGCTGACCTTCCGTCAGGACTATTTTCATGATCCCGTCGCGTGGAGGGCACTCGTTTCTCTCCTCGACGACACGTTCGGTATCGACATCGGTCCGCTGCAAGACCTCGGCGGCCCTGATCCGACGAGCATGCCCTTTGGCTGGTTTGCCGCCGATGGGACGCTTGCCGCCAACCTATCCGCCTTTGCCATGCCGCTCGTCATGAACGGCCGGCAGATCAACGCGGCCGCCTTTCAATCCGGCGCGGTTCGTCCGCCATGGCGAGGGCGCGGGCTTTACCGTGATCTGACACGGAAGGCGCTTGAGTGGTGCGGAAGCCGGGAGTTCGAGGCGATCGTCCTCTACACCGACAAACCCTCACTCTACGAACCTTACGGCTTTCGCAGCCTGCCGATGCACCGCCACTCCGGAAAGGCGCCGAGGCCCAATTTCACGGCAAAGCCTGCCCAACCGCTCGATCCGCGAAACAGCGGCGATTTCGCTCTCCTGCAGGAAGCGCTGAAAACGCGCGCTCCGGTTTCGGACGTGCTCGCCGTCTCACACAACGCGGCAATGTTTCTCATCAATACGCAACTCGATCCCGAGGTCTCCCTGAGCTGGCTCGATGAGGAGCACGCCGTGATCGCTTGGAAACAGGATGAGCCGGGCCGCTTCAGTCTCCTTGATGTCGTCGCCAAGAAAATTCCGCCTCTTGGTGTCATCCTCGGCGGGCTCGGCGTGGCCCCTGCGCAGGTCGACGTCTTCTTTGCGCCGGACAAGCTTGATTGGCACGGCGAGGCCCTCTTCCTCGAAAGCGGCACGGTCTTCATGCTGCGCGGCGCGGAGGACCTGGCACCCGCGGCTGCCGCCATGCTGTCGCCGATGGCGGACTTCTAGACAACGCAGAACCGCCGCGACTTACGGGCTATCGGTCTTCCGATTGGCAAGCGGCGGGAGGCGGCGCTTGACCGGCGAGGCCTTGATCATCGAGGTATTCGTCTCCGCCTTCTCGGCCACCTTGTCCAGAATGCCGTCAAGCTCTCCCATCGAGCGAACGACCAGGCGTGCGATGAAGCAATCGTCGCCCGTTACCTTGTCGCATTCGATGAATTCCGGTGTGTCCTGGATAATCCGTTCGACGACGTGGAGTTGCCCCGGCAGCGGCCGGACCCGGACGATGGCCTGCAGCGGATACCCGAGAGCCGCCGGGTCTATATCGATCGTGAAGCCCTTGATGACGCCGCGCTCCTCAAGCCGGCGCAACCGCTCCGCCGCACTTGGCGACGAGAGATTGGCGGCCTGCGCCAGCTCCTTCAGGGAAATGCGTGCGTTCTCAGCCAGCGCATCGAGGAGCCGCTGATCGATGCCGTCCAAGCGAAACACGTCATTAGCCATTTATACCAATTCGCCTTTTATTTTTAGGGAAAACAGCATTCATACACCTTCCATATTATAGAAACAGGCGCGCATAGGCAATAATCTCCAGCAGATCAGAGGAGATGGTGATGCAGAACGACATAGGCAGAGGCGCCGCGGAGATGACGGCAGCCATGGTGATTTCCGGGACAATCGGCTGGTTTGTCGTCATGTCTGGACAGCCGGTGAGCGGTGTCGTCTTCTGGCGCTGCCTCTTCGGCGCGGCGAGCCTGCTTGTCATCTGCGGCGCCTTGGGGTTCCTGAAACCGTGTATTCTCTCGCCGAAAGCCTTTGGCATAGCCGTCCTCGGCGGGATCGCCATCGTGCTGAACTGGCTGCTGCTTTTCGCCTCCTATTCCCACGCATCCATTTCGATCGCGACGACCGTCTACAACACGCAGCCCTTCATGCTGCTGGCGCTTGGTGCCGCGTTTCTCGGAGAGAGGATCACGGCGGCCAAACTGTTCTGGCTGGCGCTTGCCTTTGCCGGCATGTTGGCGATTGTCGAAGCCAAGCCTGAGGCCGGGGCCGTTTCAGGCAGCTATGGTGTGGGTATTGCGCTGGCGCTCGGAGCGGCCTTCTTCTATGCACTCGCCGCACTCGCCGCAAAGTGGCTGAAGGGCACGCCGCCGCATCTGATCGCACTCATTCAGGTATCGACCGGAGTGCTGATGCTGCTGCCGACCATGAATTTCTCTGACCTGCCCACGGATGGCCAGTCATGGTCGATCCTGATCACAATGGGCATCGTGCATACAGGGCTGATGTATGTGCTGCTCTACGGCGCGATCCAGAAGCTGCCGATCCATCTGACCGGGGCGCTGTCATTCATCTATCCGATCGCCGCAATTCTCGTGGATCGACTGGCATTCGGACACGAATTGCAGCCTCTGCAACTGGTCGGCGAAGCCATCATCCTGGTCGCCGCGGCAGGCATGAACCTTGGTTGGACGCCCGCGCAGCTGTTGCGCGCGCGGGCGGGCTGATGATCTGAGAAACGAGCGAGGCTATTTCGGCTGGCGGGTCGTCTCGAACAGGAACCAGGTCCGGCGCTCGGCCTCGTCGATCCACACTTCCAGCAGGCTCGTGGTGGCGAAATCATTGTGCTCGGAGCAGACATCGTGGGTCTCGCGCAACAGCGATACCAGCTGCCTGTTGTCGTCGCGCAGTTCCGCCAGCATATCCTCCGGCGTGACGTACTCCGCGTCATTGTCATTGATGCGCTGCAGGCGACCGATATGGCCGATGGAACGCAGCGTCGTGCCGCCGATCTTGCGGGCGCGTTCGGCAATCGCATCGGTCGTAGCAAAAATCTGCTCAGCCTGCTCGTCCAGCATCAGGTGATAGTCGCGAAAATGCGGCCCTGACATATGCCAATGGAAATTCTTGGTCTTCATGTAAAGCGCAAAGACATCTGCCAGCAGCGCAGCCAGAGCGCCCGAAATATCCTGAATGGCATTGCTTTTCAGGTCCGTGGGGGTGGCAAGCGGGGCGAGTTTGCGCTTTTCGGCGTCTGTGGGGCTCATAAGGTGTCTCCTTTGGCGAGCGTCAGTGTCAGGCAATGGCAAGTGCCGGAACGGCTTGTGGTCCCGGATTTGGCGGCTCCGGCAGTGCCGGCTTCGATCGGCGATCAACCACCGCCTTGGAACTAGAACCGCGCCAGCCAGCGTCAATAGCGGCAAGCGACCGCAGCATGATGACAAAGTGCCGGGTGTTGAAACCAACGGGTTGCAGGCGTAGAAGGCGATGGAAGCAGGAGCCACATCATGTCGTTCACCGCCCTATTCGCCTATGCAGCGGCGCTCTTCATCGCGGCGGCAATCCCCGGGCCGGGCATCACTGCGATCGTCGCCCGCGCGCTCGGCTCGAATTTTCGCGAGACGTTTTTCATGGGGCTAGGCCTTGTTCTTGGCGACATCACTTACCTGACAGCGGTGATCCTCGGCCTTGCCTTCGTGGCGCAGACCTTCACCGGAATTTTCCTCGTCATCAAATTCGCCGGCGTGCTTTATCTCTGCTATATCGCGTACAAGCTATGGACGGCCGGGCTCCTGCCGCAGAATATTGCCGCGCGCAAATCAAGCAGCATTGGCATGAGCTTCCTGTCCGGCCTGCTGGTGACGCTCGGCAACCCGAAGACGATGCTCTTCTATGTCGCCCTCGTCCCGACGTTGATCGACATAAGTCACATCGGGCTCCGCGAATACAGCATCCTCCTGGCAACCACCTTCATCGTGTTGCTGGTTGTTCTGGTGCCCTATATGCTCCTTGCCTCGCGCGCGCGAATGATGCTCAAGCAACCACGCGCGCTACGGGCGCTGAACAAGACGGCCGCCGGCATTCTGGCCGGCACTGCCGCTTTCATCGCCACCCGCGCGGCCTGAAAAATTCGTTCTGCAAAGCAGCTGTTCCAAACGATATTTTCCCTCCAATCATGCTCCCGTGAAGCAAGGCACTCTGGCCTGCTTCAGACTTTGACCCTATTCTCTTCCCCAACCATCATTAAGGGAGCGTATTCATGCTGAGGAAACCGGGCCGTGGCCGCATCTACTCGTCGATCACCGAGACCATCGGCGATACGCCGATTGTTCGCCTCGACAAGCTCGCCAAGGAAAAGGGCGTCAGGGCAAATCTTCTTGCCAAGCTCGAATTCTTCAACCCGATTGCCTCGGTCAAGGATCGCATCGGCGTCGCCATGATCGAGAGTCTCGAAGCTCAGGGCAAAATTACGCCCGGCCGCTCGACGCTCATCGAACCGACCTCGGGCAATACTGGCATCGCGCTCGCCTTCGCAGCCGCGGCCAAGGGCTATAAGCTCATCCTTACCATGCCGGAGACCATGTCGGTCGAGCGCCGCAAGATGCTGGCGCTGCTCGGCGCCGAACTCGTGCTGACCGAAGGGTCGAAGGGCATGAAGGGCGCAATCGCCAAGGCGGAAGAACTTGCCGCGTCGCTTCCCGACGCCATCATCCCCCAGCAGTTCGAGAATCCGGCAAACCCGGAAATCCACCGCAAGACAACGGCCGAGGAAATCTGGAACGATACCGAAGGCACCGTCGACATTCTCGTTTCCGGCATTGGCACGGGCGGCACAATCACAGGGGCCGGCCAGGTTCTGAAGTCGAAGAAGCCGGAAATCAAGGTGATTGCGGTCGAACCGGAAGAGTCTCCTGTTCTATCCGGCGGCCAGCCAGGCCCGCACAAGATCCAGGGCATCGGCGCCGGCTTTGCCCCTGCGATCCTCGATACCAAGATCTATGACGAGATCGTCACCGTCAACAGCGCCCAGTCCATGGAGATAGCCCGCCTCGTCGCCAAGCTCGAGGGTGTTCCCGTCGGCATTTCCTCTGGTGCGGCGCTGGCGGCTGCCATCGAGATCGGTCGCCGCGAGGAGAATGCGGGCAAGAATATCGTCGTTATCATTCCGTCTTTCGCAGAGCGCTATCTTTCGACGGCGCTATTTGAAGGACTAGGGAACTGAATAGCGAGAGGCTACCGCCTTCGAGGCTGCAGGCAAGCCATGTAACTATTCGCTATTTGCGACTTCCTACTCGCTCATCTCACGCAGCCACCGTCAACCGCTCGCCGGCAATCCGGTAGGAAATGGCTTCCGCAAGATGAATACGCCCGACCATGGGCTTGCCGTCGAGATCGGCAAGTGTCCGCGCCACCTTCAGCACGCGGTGATAGCCGCGTGCTGAAAACCGCATTTTCTCGGCGGCGTCGCGCAGTAGCTGCAGGCCGCCGGCATCCGGTTCGGCATATTTTTCGATCGCTGCCGTCGAACAGCGGGCATTCGTGACAATCCCTGCAAGACCCGCCGCAATGAAGCGATCCTGCTGGATCTCCCGGGCGAGCGCGACGCGGGCTGCCACCGCGGCACTTGTCTCGGCTGCCATCGGGCGAATGAGGTCGGCTGCGGACACCGCAGGAACGTCGATGCGGATATCGATGCGGTCCATCAAGGGTCCGGAAATTCGCGCCTGGTAATCCGACTGGCAACGCGGGCCGCGGGCGCAGCTGTGGCCCGGTTCGCCGGCCATGCCGCAGCGGCAGGGGTTCATAGCCGCGACAAGCTGGATGCTCGCCGGATAGGAAACCCGGTGGTTGGCACGGGCGATGATGCACTCACCCGTTTCCAGCGGCTGGCGCAGTGCATCCAGCGCCTGCGGCGAAAATTCGGGAAACTCGTCCAGGAAGAGGACGCCGTGATGCGCCAGCGACGCTTCGCCGGGCCTCGCACGCAGGCCGCCGCCGACCATCGCCGCCATCGTCGCGGAATGATGCGGCGTGCGGAACGGACGGCGATCCGAGAGCTTGC
Source organism: Rhizobium sp. SVR5-9E (assembly GCF_056755095.1). Lineage (NCBI taxonomy): Bacteria > Pseudomonadati > Pseudomonadota > Alphaproteobacteria > Hyphomicrobiales > Rhizobiaceae > Rhizobium > Rhizobium sp. SVR5-9E. The sequence continues at coordinate 28,955 of NZ_JBNDHS010000026.1, forward strand.
CGCCGGAAAGCTGGCCGGCAATGGAATGGATCATCGAGACTTCGAGAAGCTCGGCCGCCGAAAGCGGTGGCAGGATGGAGGGTAGCCGCGCTGCCAGCATCGACTTGCCGGAGCCGGGCGGACCGACCATCAGGAGATTATGCCCGCCGGCGGCTGCCACTTCGAGCGCGCGCTTGGCGCTCTCCTGCCCCTTGATGTCGGCAAGGTCCGGCAGGTTGGCCGCATTGGCGCGGATAGATGGCTCCGGTCGCGAAAGCACCTGCGTTCCCCGGAAATGATTGGCGAGCGCGATCAGGCTGCGCGGTGCGAGGATGTCGAGGTCGGCGCCTGCCCATGCGGCTTCCGCGCCACTTTCAGCCGGACATATCAGGCCCTTGCCCATAGCGTTGGCGCCGATCGCCGCCGGGAGCGCGCCGGAAACCGGCGCAATCGTGCCGTCGAGATTGAGTTCGCCAAGCACGACGAACTCGGAAAGCGCATCCGCCGGTATGGCCCCAAGCGCCGCCATCAGGCCGAGCGCGATCGGCAGATCGAAGTGGCTGCCTTCCTTCGGCAGATCGGCAGGCGCGAGATTGACCGTTACTCTCTTTGCCGGCAACGCGAGACCGGAAGCATGGAGTGCCGCCTGCACACGATCGCGGCTTTCCGCCACGGCCTTGTCGGGCAACCCGACGATCTGCATTCCCACTTTACCGGGAGCGACCATCACCTGGACCTCCACAGGTACGCCTTCAATGCCTTGAAATGCAACCGTACTGACGCGCGCGACCATGCCCATCCCCTGCCCGCAACTTTTACGCCCGTTTTGCGACTTGTTGTCGCCACAGATTGCAATCTTACATAGAAGAAAGAATAAAACAAGAACAATAAAAGAACGGACTCACGTACTCGTTGCAGCCGGGTTGCAGCGAGTACGCAGAGCGCGAACGAAAGGGAACAGAAGCCGGAACGGTCAGGCGCGCTTGCGCTCGATGGCATCCCAGAGGAGGCTTGCGATATCGGCACCGCCGAACTTGCGGACCTCCCGGAGTCCCGTCGGAGAGGTGACGTTGATCTCGGTCAGGTAGTCGCCAATGACATCGATCCCGACAAGCAGGAAACCGCGTTCTCTCAATGCCGGGCCAATGCGCCTGCAGATTTCCTTTTCGCGGGCCGTCAGTTCGGTGGCCTCCGCGCGGCCGCCGACATGCATATTGGAGCGGCTGTCGTGCTCGGCCGGCACCCGGTTGATGGCGCCGACCGGCTCGCCGTCGACGAGGATGATGCGCTTGTCGCCCTTGCGGACATCCGGCAGATATTGCTGGGCGATGAAGGGCTCGCGGAAAAGCTGGCCGAACATTTCGAGCAGCGAGGAAAGGTTGCGGTCGTCCCTGGTCGAGTGGAAAACGCCGGCACCGCCATTGCCGTAGAGCGGCTTCAGAATGATGTCGCCCATCTCTTCGCGGAAGCGGCGGATCTCCTCCGCATCCTTGGTGATCAGCGTCTTCGGCATGAGATCGGCAAATTCGGTAACGAAAACCTTCTCCGGCGAATTGCGCACCCAGGCCGGATCGTTGACGACGAGCGTCTTCGGATGGATGCGCTCCAGGAGATGTGTGGAGGTGATGTAGGCCATGTCGAAGGGCGGGTCCTGGCGGAGCAGCACGACGTCCATGGTCGAAAGATCGACACGCTCGGGGGCGCCGAGTTCGAAATGGTCGCCCTTCACGTCGCGCAGCAGCATCGGCTCGACGGAGGCGTAGAGCCTGCCGTCACGGAAGCTCAGCCGCTCGGGCGTATAATGGAAAAGCTTGTAGCCGCGCGTTTGCGCCTCGAGGCTCATGGCGAAGGTGGAATCGCCTGCGATATTGATGCCCGCGACATGGTCCATCTGGACCGCTACGTTCTTGATCTTGGCCATTTCCGTCCCTCATTGAATGCCGGACAGATGTAGGTCTCAAGCAGCGCAAACGCAACGCCAATCAATGACGTCAGGCCACTCACGTCTAGGATTTTTCAGGCCGCGAGGCCCTGCTGTTCGCCGTTTCGCAGGAGGTTGCGAAGACGGTAGAGGATCGCAACCGGCTTCGGGAACGGCTTGCGAAGGAACGCGACCTTCCGCACGTAGTTGTCCACCCGCCAGCTTGCCCATGTGCCGCCTGCGAAGAAGGCGACGTCGCCGGCACGCAGCATCCGTTCGGTTCCATCTTCCGCGGTGACATGCACTTCGCCTTCGAGGATCATCACCGTCTCGTCCCAGCCGAAGAACCAGCGGAATTCGCCGGCGGTGCAGTCCCAGATCGCCGTCACTGATGCGTCGTCATGGCCGCGGGAATGCTCCGCGGTACGCGCCTGCGGGTCGCCGGCTACGACCCAATCCGGGTTGATCGGCGTCGATTTCATCGGCAGGCGGTCGCTGGAATGCGCAACGAAGTTCTTGCCGCGCGCCGGCACAATGACCTGCGGTACGGAACGCGCCGCCATCGCGACCGCGCTTGCGAGCATCAACTTCCAGGCCATGCACAACCCCCTAATTGCTATCCCCGGTCATTGCGGAATAGCAGAGAGTCGTAACGGCTCCGTTCAGGCGACTGTTAAAATCTTAACAATGCGTTTCAAGCGATCGCATGAGCCGCGGCGGCCGGACTATCGGCAGCCGTAGCGCCGCCAGCGATGCGCTTGCCGGTGTCATGCGCGAAGAAATGCAGCTTTTCCGGCGCGATCACGAAGCGCAGTTCCGCTGCCATCGCCGTTTCCGGGGAGACGACCGCCGTCAACGGCTGGTCGCCCAGAAGCCCGTGGACGAGGCGTTGCGAGCCGAGTTCTTCGACATATTCCACCGTCAGCGGCATGGCGTATTCGTCCGGCTTGGCTAGGCGCAGGTCTTCCGCGCGCATCCCGATGGTGACGGGGCCGGAGGTTGGGGCATTGCCCGCGAGATCGATCAGGCTCGGGCCAATCGCCAGCTTGTCGCCATGCAGCTCGCCTTTCAGAAGATTCATGGCGGGAGAGCCGATGAAGCTCGCCACGAAAGTGGACGCGGGCGTGTGATAGACGTCGAGCGGCGCGCCGACCTGCTCGATCCTGCCGCCATTCAGCACCACGAGGCGGTCGGCGAGCGTCATCGCCTCCAGCTGGTCATGGGTGACATAGATCGAGGTCGTGGCGAGACGGCGCTGCAAGCGCTTGATCTCGCCGCGCATCGAAACACGCAGCTTGGCATCGAGGTTCGAGAGCGGCTCGTCGAACAGGAAAACGGCAGGCTTGCGGACGATCGCGCGTCCCATCGCAACACGCTGGCGCTGGCCACCGGAGAGCGCCTTCGGCTTGCGCTCCAGATATTGCGCGATCTGCAGCATGCGCGCGGCTTCCGCGACGCGGGCGTCGATTTCATTCCTTGGCGTCTTGCGGTTCTTCAGGCCGTATTCGAGGTTCTGCCGGACAGACATATGCGGATAGAGCGCGTAGTTCTGGAAGACCATGGCAATGTCGCGTTCAGCCGGCTCGACATTGTTGACGACGCGGTTGCCGATTTTCACCTGCCCTTCAGAAATGCTTTCAAGACCGGCGATCATGCGCAGCAGCGTGGACTTGCCGCAGCCCGAAGGCCCGACAAGCACGATGAACTCACCATCCTTGATATTGATGCCGACATCGGAGACGGCCTTGACCCCACCGTGATAGATCTTGCCGACGCCTTCTACATCGATAGAGGCCATTGTCATTTCTCCGTTTCGACCAGGCCTTTGACGAAAAGGCGCTGCATGACGATGATGATGAGGACCGGCGGCAGGGCAGCCAGGATAACGCCCGCCATGACGAGGTTCCACTGCGTGTTGCCGTCGAGGACTGCGGCCAGGCGCTTGATGCCCATCACCGCGGTGTAATAGCCGGGGTCGGTGGTGATCAGCATTGGCCAGAGATACTGGTTCCAGCCGTAGATGAAGAGAATGATGAAGAGAGCGGCGATATTGGTACGCGACAGCGGCAGCAGGATATCGACGAAGAACTTCATCGGTCCGGAGCCATCGACGCGCGCTGCCTCCATCAGTTCCTCCGGGATCGTCAGAAAGAACTGGCGGAACAGAAAGGTTGCGGTCGCCGATGCGATCAGCGGAATGATCAGACCCGGATAGGAATTCAGCATGCCGAGGTCGGCGACCACCTTGTAGGTCGGCAGGATACGCACTTCGACCGGCAGCATGAGCGTCAGGAAGATGACCCAGAACGCGGCCATGCGGAACGGGAAGCGGAAATAGACGATCGCGAAGGCGGAGAGGATCGAGATTGCGATCTTGCCGACGGCAATCATCACCGCCATCAGCAAGCTGTTTGCCAGCATCAGCGCGAAGGGTGGCGCACCGGCCACCGAGTTGCCGTTGCTGAGCAGCTGGCTGAAATTTGAAACGAGCTGATCGCCGGGAAGGAGCGGCACCAGGCCGGTCATGAAATCCGTCGAGCCGTGGGTCGCGGCGATGAAGGCGAGATAGACGGGGAAGATCACCGTTACCACGCCGACGATCAGCACGAGATGCGTGAGGAAGTTCAGAAAGGGACGGTTCTCGATCATCGCGCGGGCCTCAATACTGTACTTTTTTCTCGACCCAGCGGAACTGGATCACGGTCAGGGCGACGACGATAAGCATCAGCACGACCGATTGAGCGGCGGAAGGACCGAGGTTGAGGCCTACGAAACCATCGGCATAGACCTTGTAGACCAGCGTGTTGGTGGATTGCGAGGGGCCGCCGGAGGTGGTCGAGTCCACAACAGGGAATGTGTCGAACAGCGCATAGGTGATGTTGACGACCGCCAGAAAGAAGGTTGTCGGCGAAAGCAGCGGGAAAACCACCGTCCAGAATCGCTTGAACGGACCGGCGCCATCGATGGCGGCAGCTTCCGTCACCGATTGCGGAACGGACTGCAGGCCGGCGACGAAGAAGAGGAAATTGTAGGAAATCTGCTTCCAGGCCGAGGCGACGACGATGAGGATCATCGCATCATTGCCGTTCAGGCGGTGGTTCCAGTCATAGCCGAGATGGCGAAGGATATAGGGCAGGATGCCGATGCTGGGGTTGAACATGAACCACCAGAGAAGGCCGGCCGCGGCGGGTGCGACGGCGTAGGGCCAAACGAGCAGCGTGGTATAGAGCCTTCCGGTCTTCAGCACGCGGTTCACGCAGACGGCGAAGAGCAGCGAAAGCCCCATCGAAAGCACGGTAACGGACACCGAAAAGATCAGCGTCACCCATAGCGCATTCATGTAATCGGCGCTGCCGAAGAGCTTCGTGTAGTTGGCAAACCAAACAAAGGTCGTCTTCATGCCGAAGGGGTCTTCGCGCAGGAACGACTGGCGGAATGCCTGGAACGCAGGCCAAATGAAGAAAACAAGTGTAATCGCGAGCTGCGGCGCCAGAAGGAAATATGGCAGGACGCGGTTCAAGAAGATTGTGCGCTTTGTCTGCATGGCTCGCCCAACATGGAAAGGCCCTCCCCGGCGTGGGGAGGGCTTGGATTCAACCTCGAAGGCTTAGTTCGAGTTTGCGGCTTCGAATTCGCGCAGGATGGCGTTGCCTTCCTTGACGGCTTCATCGAGCGCCTGCTGACCGGTCTGCTTGCCGGAAAGCACGGTTTCGAGTTGCTGGTCGATGATGTCGCGGATCTGCGTCAGGTTGCCGAAGCGAACGCCCTTCGAGTTGTCGGACGGCGTGCCGCGGGTGATCTGCTTGATACCGACGTCGGAGCCCGGGTTCTTTTCGTAGTAACCCTGCGACTTGCCGAGATCGTAGGCAGCGTTGGTGATCGGCAGGTATCCGGAGAACTGGTGCCAATCAGCCTGTACTTCCGGCTGGCTGAGATAGGTGAAGAACTTGGCGGCACCCTTGTAGACTTCCGGCTTCTGGCCGTTCAATACCCAGAGGGTTGCGCCGCCGATGATCGAGTTCTTCGGATCCTTGGTCACGTCGTCGTAGTAGGGGAGCGTCGAGAAACCGACCTGGAAATTCTTGGCGTTGGCGATGACGCCTGCGCGCGAGCCCGAGGAGCCCATATAGATGGCACATTCCTGCGAATAGAACTTCGGAGCCGAGTCGGGACCGCCGCCCGGGCCGCCGTACTGGAAGTAACCGGCGTCCTGCCACTTCTTCAGGTCGTCCCAGAGACGAGCCTGGTTCGGGCCATTAAAACTAAGTTCAGCCTTGGTGCCGCCGAAGCCGTTCTGCAGCGTGCCGTAAGGCAGGTCATGAATGGCCGAGAAGTTTTCGAGACCGAGCCAGGTGGCAGCATAGGTGATGGTGAAGCCGCACTTGGCAGCGCCGGAATCGACGATCTTCTTCGAGAAGTCAGCCAGTTCGGCATAGGTCTTCGGAGCGACTTCCGGATCAAGGCCGGCCTTCTTGAAGACGTCCTTGTTGTAGTAGAGGATCGGCGTCGAGGAGTTGAACGGGAAGGACAGAATGTTGCCTTCCGGATCGGAGTAGTAGCCGACGACCGGCGCGATGAACTTCGACGGATCCCACGGCTCGCCTTCATCAGCCATCAGCTTGTAGACCGGGTAAACGGCGCCCTTGGCAGCCATCATCGTACCGGTGCCGACTTCGAAGACCTGAACGATAGCCGGCTGTTGACCTGCGCGGAACGCTGCGATCGCGGCCGTCAGGGTTTCCGGATAGGTGCCCTTGAAGACCGGCGTGACGTGGTATTCGGTCTGGCTGTCGTTGAACTTCTGGACGATCTGCTCGAGCTTCTGGCCGAGCTCGCCGCCCATGGCATGCCACCAGGTGACTTCAGTCGCGGCGAACGACGTCGACGAAGACAGTACGACCGCAGCAGCGGCCAGCGCAAACTTCTTGAACATGGATAAACCCTCTCACCAACTATTGGTGAGAGACGCAATAGAGGGCTACTGTGACGCCTCCTTAAAAGTTTCATGACAGGACCGTCACAAAATCCGGCATTTTGCACAGCTATGCAAGCCGATCAGAATGCATCTGGAAAATGCCGCGGCAGACGGCCGGGCAATACCGCTACAATATCATATCGTTGAGAGAGGCGGCTGTAATCCGGCTGGCGCGCGAGCCACAGATCACTGGCGTTCCGGATGCGTTTTTGGGCGGCGTACGAAACCGCATCTACGGCGCGTAATTCGTCGCACCGGGCCTTCACCTCGACGAAGACCGCGAGGTCGCGCTTTCGGGCAATGATATCGATCTCGCCGAGCTTCGTGCGGTAGCGGAACGCTACGATGCGATAGCCCTTCAGCATCAAAACGACCGCCGCGATATATTCCGAGATATGGCCGCGGCGTTCAGCCTTTCTCCGGCTAAGGGTTACATCCCTATCGCTCATCCCTGACCTTCATATCGAGCAGACGCTGGTAAAGTTCCTTGCGTGGCAGGCCGGTAAGCCGGGCAGCTTCAGCGGCCGCCTTGGCCGTCGGCATGGAAGTCGCAAGATTGGCGAGAATTGCCTCAACGTCCGCCTCGTCCGCCTGCTTCTCTTCCGGGGGGCCGATCACGAGCACGATCTCGCCCTTCACGTTGTCGTTTTCGGCGTAGTGCGCGGCAAGTTCCGTGAGCGTGCCTCGGCGGAACTCCTCATAGGTCTTCGTCAACTCACGGCAGACGGATGCGTTGCGGGTGGGCCCAAGCACATCGGCAGCGGCAGCCAGCGTCGCGCCGATGCGGTGCGGCGATTCAAAGAAGAGCAGCGTTGCCGGGGTGGCGGCAAGTTCCGCCAGCCGGTCGCGCCGAGCCTTGTCCTTGACGGGGAGGAACCCTGCAAACAAGAAGGCATCGTTCGGCAGACCCGAGCCGACGAGCGCGGCGAGCGGTGCGGATGCCCCTGGAACGGGAATAACACGATAGCCTGCTTCGATCGCCGCCTGCGCGAGGCGATAGCCGGGATCGGAAACGAGCGGCGTTCCGGCGTCGGAGACCAACGCGACGGACTTGCCAGCCGCAAGCGCAGCCAACAATCGCGGACCTGCCTCATCGGCATTATACTCATGATAGGCAAACGGCCGGTTGCGGATACCGTACCGATCCAGAAGAACGCGGGTCACGCGCGTGTCCTCGCAGGCAAGCACATCGGCACCCGCAAGCGTTTCCAGCGCCCGCAACGTGATATCACCGAGATTGCCGATCGGCGTAGCGACGAGATAAAGCGCCGGCTCCAGCGGGCGGGCCGGAATGGCGACGTTGTGCAAGCGATAGCCGCGGTGCCCACCGCTCTCGCTTGGCGTATCCTCATTATTCAAGTTCAAGGCCCCTTTTGCTCTTTAATCTTTATGCGCGAGGGCTTTGTCGGCGGCAAGTGTCGGGAATTCTGTGAGCATCATCGCGGAAAACCGCAATTGGAGCCCCGCTTGGCCTCGCACCCCTTGCATTCGGCCGCAAAGTTCTGCCATTTTGCCTATCCACTCCTCCGGTCCGGAGCCGAAAAGCATCTTCTGGCGCGCCTTTGTACGCCGGGACAGTAACGGTCGAAAAGCGGTAGCATCCCATGCGTATTACAATTGAGCGGTCAAACCTGTTGAAGTCGCTGAACCACGTTCACCGCGTGGTCGAACGTCGCAACACGATCCCGATCCTGTCCAATATCCTGCTGCGCGCCGATGGTCAGAACCTCGACATGAAGGCGACCGACCTCGACCTCGAAGTGACCGAAGCCACGCCCGCCAATGTCGAGCAGCCTGGCGCGACGACAGTCCCGGCGCATCTTCTTTACGACATCGTCCGCAAGCTACCGGACGGCTCGGAAGTTCTGCTTGCGACATCGACGGATGGCGGCTCGATGGCGGTCCAGTCCGGCCGCTCGAAATTTTCGCTGCAGTGCCTGCCGCAATCCGACTTCCCGGATCTGACCGCCGGCACCTTCACGCATTCGTTCAAGCTGAAGGCATCCGATCTCAAGATGCTGATCGATCGCACGCAGTTTGCGATCTCGACCGAAGAGACGCGCTATTACCTGAACGGTATCTTCTTCCACACGATCGAAAGCGGCGGCGACCTGAAGCTACGCGCGGTCGCCACCGACGGCCATCGCCTCGCGCGCGCCGATGTGAAGGCGCCCTCGGGTTCCGAAGGCATGCCGGGCATCATCATTCCTCGCAAGACGGTCGGCGAACTGCAGAAATTGGTCGACAATCCTGATGCGGTCGTCACCGTGGAAGTCTCGGACGCGAAGATCCGCCTCAGCATCGGCTCGATCGTCATGACCTCGAAGCTCATCGACGGCACTTTCCCGGACTACCAGCGCGTTATCCCGACGGGCAACGACAAGGAGATGCGTGTCGATTGCACGACATTTGCCCAAGCTGTCGATCGCGTCTCGACGATTTCCTCCGAGCGTGGCCGCGCCGTGAAGCTGGCGCTCTCCGACGGCCAGCTGCTGCTTACGGTCAACAATCCGGACTCCGGCAGTGCCACGGAAGAGGTGGCGGTGGACTACGACACCGATTCCATGGAAATCGGCTTCAACGCCAAATATCTGCTCGACATCACGGCCCAGCTTTCCGGCGATCAGGCGATCTTCCAGCTTGCCGATGCAGGCTCGCCAACGCTTATTCGCGACACCGCCGGCGACGATGCGCTCTATGTCTTGATGCCGATGCGCGTGTAATCGCGCGTCGCATTTACCGCGTGAAGTTTGCCGATTGCGACATTTGGTCTTGTTTTCGTATCCGAGGACTGCAAATAGAGAACTGACGATTTGTTTGCGTGATCGTGGAGGACGGCATGGCGTTGCGGCTGAAGGAACGGCTCGGCAAAAAGTTCGATGAGGAAATCCGCTTCTTCAAGGGCATGATGCAGGGGCCGAAAACGGTCGGCTCCATCGTTCCGACGTCCTCGATCACCGCCCGCAAGATGGCAAGCGTCGTCAACGTGAACTCCGGTCTCCCGGTTCTGGAACTCGGTCCCGGCACTGGCGCCATTACCAAGGCCATCCTCGGCCGCGGCGTGAAGCCGGAAAACCTCGTCGCTATCGAGTATTCGACCGATTTCTACGAGCATCTCGTCCGCCTCTATCCGGGCGTGCGCTTCATCAACGGCGATGCGTTCAGCCTGGACAAGACGCTGGGCGCGCTCAAGGATCAGACTTTCGATTCCGTCGTTTCGGCCGTGCCGCTTCTAAACTTCCCGATGCAGGCGCGGATCGCCCTTCTCGAAAGCCTCCTCGACCGTATGCCGGCAGGCAGGCCCGTCGTCCAGATTTCCTATGGTCCCGTCTCGCCGATCATCGCCCGGCCGGAGCGATACCATATCAAGCATTTCGATTTCATCGTCCGCAATATCCCGCCGGCCCAGCTTTGGATCTACCGCCGCAGCTGAGATGCACGGGCTTTACATCACCCATCCGCAAGTGAAGATCGACCCAGGTGTCCAGGTGTCCCAATGGGGTCTGTCGGAGACCGGCGAGGCTCGCGTCCGCACCATCGCTAGGAGCGTGTGGGCGAGGCGACTGCGCCGCATCGTTTCCAGCGACGAGACAAAAGCCATACAGACCGCAGCTATCCTTGCGCAAGCGGCGGGCGTGACGATCGAAATTGTCCCCGGCATGCACGAAAACGACCGCTCGGCGACCGGCTTCCTGCCGCCTGCGGAATTCGAGAAGGCAGCTGACTGGTTCTTCGCGCGCCCGGAAGAGAGTTTTCGAGGCTGGGAAAGGGCGATCGACGCCCAGGCCCGGATCGTCTCTGCCGTCGAGACCATTCTTGACGACCACGATCCCTCGGCACCGATCGCCTTCGTCGGCCATGGCGGTGTCGGAACGCTGCTGAAGTGCCATCTCGAGCGCCGCACGATCTCGCGCGATGGCGATCAGCCGGGCGGCGGCGGTAATCTCTACTGTTTCAGCCTTGCAGAGCGGCGCCTGTCGTGCGACTGGACACCCATCGAAGACTGGCAGGGATGGATGTGATATGAGCGCACGCGAGCGGCTGATCGTCGGGCTGGATGTTCCGACACTTGGCGAGGCGGAAAAGATCGTTTCAACGCTCGGCGACGACATTCTTTTCTACAAGATCGGCTATCAGCTCGTCTTTGCCGGCGGTCTGGAATTCGCGCGCGAACTCGCGCAGAGCGGCAAGAAGGTCTTCCTCGACATGAAGTTGCTCGATATCGACAACACGGTCGCTTCCGGCGTGGAGAACATCGTGAAGATGGGCATGTCGATGCTGACACTGCATGCCTATCCGAAGGCGATGAAAGCTGCCGTCGAGGCGGCAAAGGGCTCCGACCTCTGCCTGCTCGGCGTCACGGTTCTGACGTCCATGGACGAGCAGGACCTGATCGCTGCTGGCTATGAATACGACCCGCACACCTTGGTCCTCCGCCGCGCTGAACAGGCCCATCTAGCCGGCATGGGCGGCGTCGTGTGCTCGGCAGAAGAATCGGCTGCCGTTCGCAAGATCGTCGGCCCCGATATGGCGATCGTCACGCCCGGCATCCGCCCGGCCGGCAGCGAAAAGGGCGACCAGAAGCGCGTCATGACGCCCTCCGATGCGCTGAAGGCCGGCTCGAGCCACCTGGTCGTCGCCCGGCCGATCGTCAAAGCGTCCGATCCGCGCGAGGCGGCGCGCGCAATTCTTGCTGAGATGGACGCCGCGCTCTGACGTGTGTTGCGGCCAGCTATTGATCGAACTCATCATTTGACGGGTACACGCAAGGACGCGGTGTATTGACGCCTCCTGCAATTTGGATGAAGACAAATACAACCGTCAACCGGAGGAAAACCATGGCCAAGGGATACTGGATCGCGCGCGTCGATGTTCGCGACCCCGAGCGTTACAAGGACTATGTCGCGGCAGCAAAACCGGCCTTTGAAAAGTACGGTGCCAATTTCCTCGCCCGCGGCGGCGCAATGACTGAACTTGAAGGCAAGTCGCGCGCGCGAAACGTCGTCATCGAATTCCCTTCCATGCAGCATGCGGTCGATTGCTACAACTCGCTGGAATATCAGATCGCCGCCAAGATCCGCCAGGAAGTCGCCGACGCGGAAATGATTGTCGTCGAAGGAATCTGATCCCCTGCGTATCTTGACTTCGGGCGCATGTGGACCTTTCCGCCGCGCCCGGATTCGGCTAAAAGCTTGCCGATGAACGCATCCCATCCAAGCCTTTCGAGGAGCCTGCCATGACCCTTGCCAACCTGCCGCCGCTCGTGACCGTATTCGGAGGTTCCGGCTTCATTGGCAGGCATGTGGTAGGCGCGCTGGCAAAACGCGGCTATCGCATCCGCGTCGCTGTACGCCGGCCCGATCTTGCAGGTTTTCTGCAGCCGCTCGGAAATGTCGGCCAGATCTCTTTTGTTCAGGCGAACCTGCGTTACCGCAACTCGGTCGATCGCGCCGTCGAGGGTGCCGATTTCGTCATCAACTGCGTCGGCGTCCTTTTCGAAGCCGGCCGCAACACCTTCGACGCAGTGCAGGAATTTGGCGCACGCGCCGTGGCCGAAGCTGCCCGTGCGAGTGGCGCGAAACTCATCCATATCTCGGCGATCGGCGCCGATGCGAATTCCGATTCAAGCTATGCCCGCACCAAGGGTCGCGCAGAGGCGGCAATCCTTTCGACCGTAAGAGAAGCGGTGATTTTCCGCCCGTCGATCGTTTTCGGCCCGGAAGACGGCTTCTTCAACAAGTTCGCCGACATGGCTCGCCTTTCGCCGGTTCTTCCGCTCATCGGTGGCGGCAACACGAGGTTTCAGCCGGTTTATGTCGGGGATGTCGCCGAAGCTGTAGCTCGCGCTGTCGATGGCAAGGCTACCCCCGGGACAATCTATGAACTCGGCGGTCCGGAAGTTCTCACCTTCCGCCAGTGCATGGAGACTATGCTGAAGGTCACCATGCGCAAGAACGCGCTGGTCTCCATCCCGTTCAGCATCGCATCGCTCATGGGCAGCGTTGCGTCGCTCATCCCTCTTATCACCCCACCCATTACGGTCGACCAGGTTCGTCTGCTGAAGCGCGACAATGTCGTTTCGAACGCGGCCGAAACGGAAGGCCGCACGCTGAAAGCCCTCGACGTCACACCGACGCTGCTGGTTTCCGTGCTGCCGTCCTACCTCGTGCAATATCGCCCGCATGGCCAGTACACCGGCTCGGGGAAAGCCGCTTAACCCCCCTCCTCCAGCGTTCGAACGTCGCTTGTGCTTGGCCACGGGCGACGTTTTTCATTTGTACCGGGCGGAAAGCCTGACGCACGTTTCGCGTGTTTTCTTCAATCACGTCATGGTTGACGTTGCATAAAAGACGCATCAAAAATTTAGTGAAATTAACGGCGCATTTAGCGGGAACATTTATTGCTATTTCCTATTCCACTGACTACACACCCCGCGCGTCCTGAGACGGACTCAGCGCCTTTGGCGGCGCGCTATTTTGATTTGAGAGGCTTTATCAAATGGGCAAGTCAATCGCGCTTCTTTTTGCGTGTGCGGCACTGGTTATCCTTGCAGGCTCCTTCATTGCGCCCGGTTCGGTCGCCGCAGTGAAAGGTGGTTGCGCGCCGGCCTACGGCGTTGATCCTTGCTCGACTGCCTCCATCAACCGCTGACGGAAGACCGGCGCGTTAGTGCCGGCGTTGTTCTTGCGAGCAGAAGCGAGCAGTTCGATCAGACCTGCCTGAAGCATCTGGCTTCAAGATGCATGTTCGCCGTTTCCGGTTGTGTGTGAAGCTGATGTGATGACCGTATTCGCGCCGCGGGCTGCGCGAATACGGAAAGCGACGGGTGTCTCAGGCAATCGCCCCGGTCGCGGCCATACCGAGCAGAATGACTCCGAGAATGATGCGGTAGATCGCAAACATCGTAAATCGGTTGCTCCGGATATACGACAGCAGCCACTTCACGGCGACGAAAGCGACGACAGTGGAAACGACGAAGGCGATCCCAAGGCCCGTCCAATCCTCGTTTGCCGCTCCGCCATCCTTCAGCGTCTTCAGCAATTCGTAGGCACTCGCGGCATACATGGTCGGGATACCGACGAGAAAAGCGAATTCGGTAGCCGCGGCGCGGTTGCCCGTGCCCGCCAGCATGGCAACGAAAATCGTGGCGCCTGAGCGTGACGTTCCCGGGAAGACGCCGGCGACCACCTGGGCAATGCCGACCAAGATGGCAACGAGCCAGGTAATCTCCTTGTAAGGCGGCCGACGCGCGGCGGCCCATTCGGCAAATATCATCCAGACACCACCGATAATGAGTGCCCAGGCGATTGGCGTCGCAGTCTCAGGCAGTTCGAAGCCGAGCTTCTTGACGATCAGTCCGAGGATAGCGGTAATGAGAAATGCGACAATCAGCTTGGCAGCGTAGGAGCGGTTCCCTGGATCCCGCCAGCCGACCACGAGGCTCGCGAGACGACGCCAGTAAATGATAGTGACGGCGAGGATAGCACCCGCCTGGATAACGATATTGAACATGTCCGACCGGTGGCCGAGCCATTGCTCCGCAATGATGAGATGGCCAGTGCTCGAGATCGGTAGAAACTCGGTGATCCCCTCTATGACGCCTAGAATTATAGAGCTCATGTAGTCCATATATAGTCTCCGGTTTAAAGGTCGGTCGGACGCGAAGCGGTTACGTCGCTCGAGACGGTTCCCGTCTTCTTTAGTCAGTGGCGTGGCGAAAAAAGGCCGGTGTCCATCGGATGGGCATAAAAACTCATGTTTGCCGGCGGGGAAGGGGTAAGCTTGGTCTCCGAACCTTGATACGCGGTTGAACCGATCACGCGTTCCTATATCTTTTTTAAACTCTGATTGTTAGGAGTTTAATAAGGGAGACAATCGCCAAAACGCCAAAAAGGCAGCTGAACGGATAAATGCCAGTACTCTATCATCACCCCATCTCCACAGCCTCCCGGTTCATCCGGCTGGTACTTGCAGAATACGGTTACCAGGTCGAACTCGTGGAAGAGCAGACCTGGGACAAGCGGCGCGACTTTTTGGCGCTCAATCCGGCGGGTACCTTGCCCGTCTACGTGGACGACAGCATGCGGGCGCTGTGCGGCGCCACGGTCATCTCCGAATATCTCGACGAAACGCATGGTGTGCTGAAGCGCGACCGGCGTCTTCTTGCAGAGGACCCTTTCCAGCGAGCGGAGATCCGCCGCCTCGCCGAGTGGTTCATGCAGAAGATGGAGACGGACGTAACCCGGCCCCTGGCGCGGGAGCGGGTCTATAAGCTGCAGATGAGCGCAGATCAGGGCGGCGGCGCACCGGATTCGAAGATCCTGCGTACGGCGCGGGCGAATATACGCCAGCACATGAAATACCTGACCTGGCTTGCAGGTTCGCGGCAGTGGCTGGCAGGCGATCGCATGAGCTATGCCGATCTCGCCGCGGCCGCTTCGATATCGATCCTCGATTATCTCGGCGAGATCGACTGGACGGAATCGCCGATCGCCAAGGATTGGTACCAGCGGATGAAGTCACGGCCGTCCTTCCGTCCGCTTCTGGCCGAGCGGGTGCGCGGACTGACACCGGTCTCCCACTACGCAGACCTGGATTTCTGACGAGGGCTTCCGATGCCCGAACGGATAGCAGACGACAAGGAGCGCAAGCGCCGCGACAATCTGACCGCCTTCGTTCGCGCGGAGGCGGCAGCGTTCGGCTTCGATCTCTGTCGCATCACCCGGCCGGATTCGATTCCGGAAGCGAAAGAGCGGCTTCGCGAATTCATCGATGCCGGGCGTCACGGTACAATGGAATGGATGGCGGAGACGCAGGAGCGCCGCGCTGACCCGTTGACGCTATGGAGCGATGCAAAGTCCATCGTCGTCTTCGGCCTCAACTACGGCCCCGACGAGGATCCGCGCGATGTTCTGGAAAAGCCGGACAAGGCCGCAATCTCTGTCTATGCGCGCAATCGCGACTACCACGATGTCATCAAAGGGCGGCTCAAGGAAATCGCGACGCGCTTTGCGGCGCGGGCGGGAGCTGACGTGAAAGTCTTTGTCGATACCGCGCCGGTAATGGAGAAACCGCTCGCGGCGGCCGCCGGCCTCGGCTGGCAGGGCAAACATACCAATCTGGTCAGCCGCAGCCACGGCTCCTGGCTCTTCCTCGGCTCGATGTTCACGACAGCCGATCTCAACATAGATGAGCCGGAGCACGACCACTGTGGCTCTTGCCGGGCCTGTCTCGACATCTGTCCGACCGCAGCCTTCCCTGCGCCATACCAAATTGATGCTCGACGCTGCATCTCCTACCTGACGATCGAGCACAAAGGTCCGATCGACCCGGAATTCCGGCCGCTGATCGGCAACCGGATCTATGGCTGCGACGACTGTCTTGCGGTCTGTCCATGGAACAAGTTCGCCGCTTCGGCGTCCGAAATGAAGCTGCAGGCGCGCGACGACTTGAAAGAGCCGTCGATTGACTTTCTACTGACGCTCGACGACGCAGCGTTCCGAAGCTTCTTCAGCGGCTCGCCGATCAAGCGCATCGGTCGGGACCGCTTCATACGCAACGTTCTGATCGCGGCCGGCAATTCCGGCGACCGCGATCTTGTCGACCAATGCCGGCGGCTGGCTGTTGACGCTTCGCCTGCTGTTCGCGGCATGGCAATCTGGGCACTTTCGCGACTGATGGCGCGCGACGCGTTCGCAGCCTTTGCGGCCCAAAGGCCGGACGAGTCGGATGCCGACGTGCTTGCGGAGTGGCAATTGGTGGGGGTGGTATGATGCATGTGATGATCTTCGGCTGCGGTTATTCCGGCACAGCAATCGCCAAGGCCTTTGCAGGAGCAGATGTCCGCATTTCAGGCACGACGAGATCGGCCGACAAGGCTGAGACGCTCCGCAGCCAGGGCGTCGAAGCCTTCGTCTTCGACGGTGAAACGATCGGCAAGGAGTTGCTTCATGCCATGCAGGGCGTGACGCATCTCGTACAATCGATCGCGCCGAGAGAAGCCGGAGACCCGCTGATCAATCTTGCCAGTTGTTGGGTCGACGAAATGATGCCCGGGCTGCAGTGGATCGGCTATCTCTCGACCGTCGGCGTCTATGGCGACCACAAAGGCGGGTGGGTCACCGAGGAGACGGTCTGCGTCCCGGTTTCCGGACGATCGAAGGAACGACTTGAGGCCGAGGATGCGTGGCTGAATTTGGGCAAAGACCTCGGCATACCCGCCGCCGTATTGCGCCTCTCGGGCATTTACGGTCCGGGCCGCAATGCTTTCGTCAATTTGGATCGAGGCACTGCTCGACGTCTGATCAAGAAGGATCAGGTTTTCAATCGCATTCGCGTCGAGGATATCGGCGCGTCGGCGCGCTATCTCGCAGACCGCTCCCTCGGCGGCATTTACAATATCACGGATGACCTCCCTGGCCCGCCGCAGGATGTCATCGTCGAGGCGGCGCGCCTCATGGGCGTCGAACCGCCGCCGGAGCAGCCCTTCGAAACCGCCGAACTGACGCCGATGGCGCGCTCCTTCTATGGCGAGAACAAACGCGTTTCGAACGCAAAGTTGAAGGCCGCAGGCTTTGCTTTTGCCTTCCCGAACTATCCCATGTCGCTCGCGCAGCTGTGGCAAGGCGGCATGTGGCGGGGTTAACCTGAGTGAGTTATTCCGGCCACCCCAAAAGAGTAGAAATTTCCTACTTTCGAATTTTAGCAATCAAAATTTCGCTTCCATTTATGGTTAACGGCCTCTGAATTTGCTGAAATGAGGCAGCAAATGCGGCAAAGCCGAAAATTTATTTTTGTTACTGCGACAACATCCCGCCATGCCCGGGATGGCGAAGAAAATTCGTTCGAATTCTAACTGATTTTCTTATCTTTTTTCTACTTTTCGCATAGCCGGACCATTTTTGGGTTGTTTTCAAATAAATACCAAATGTTACAGACTGTAACAGTCCGTGATTAGGCGAGGCCCTTTTTCGCCACTTTTGCCCGGATTTAAGCCCCCACCGCCTGAAAGGGCGCAAGTTCAACAGTTGAGGGGTTATCCGTTTTGAAGAATATCAGCCGTTCTATTATCACCACCGTAGCTATTGCCGCTTCTTCTTTCATGCTTCCTGCTGAGGGATTTGCTGCAGCTGGCTGTGGCGGTGCTTCGTGGTACGCACTGCATTCCAAAACAGCGTCTGGCGAACGTATGAATCCTGCCACTTTAACTGCCGCACACCGTTCGCTCCGCTTCGGCACCAAGCTTAGAGTTACCAACCGCAACAATGGCCGCAGCGTCATCGTTCGCGTCAATGATCGCGGTCCATTCATTAGAGGCCGTGTCCTCGACCTTTCCCGTGCCGCCGCACAGAACATCGGCATGGTAAGCTCGGGCACCGCCAAGGTGTGCTACGAAGTCGTCGCCAGCGCTGGCTAAAGCGTTATAGCTGGCCAAACCGGGCCAGCGCTTGCTCTTCCCGTCAATCGCGGCTACCACGCGGTTGAGACTTGTGAGCTGTCTGCAGCGTCTGTCACGCTTCCCGCGGATCGTTCACAAGCCGAAGGCAACGGGAGACTTGTGAATGCGTTTGGGTGGCCGCCTCGAAGGGGCGATTTCGGTTCTTGCGGAGATCGATCAACGCAAGCGACCTGTCGCCGATGCGCTGAAGGACTGGGGCCTTGCGCATCGTTTCGCCGGTTCCGGCGATCGCGCCGCAATCGGCAACATCGTCTACGACGCGTTGCGCATGCGCCTTTCGCATGCTTTCCTGATGGATGATGACAGCGCGCTGGCAGCTGCCTACGCCGTCATGTTCCGCCAGTGGGGCCTTACGCCGGAAACGCTTGCCGCAGAACTCGCAGACGACAAGTTCGCACCGCCTGCCCTGCCCGATGCTTCTCTCACCGCCTTCGTTAGCCGCTCTCTTTCTTCGGCACCTTCCCATGTCCAAGGTGATATTCCCGAGTGGGTTCAAACCTCCTTCGAAACTGCCTTTGGCGATAGCTGGCTTGCCGAAGCGCAGGCTCTTGCGGCGCGTCCGACACTCGATTTGCGCGCCAATATCTTGAAGGCCAGCCGCGAAAAGGCGGTCAAGGCGCTCGAAAGAGCCGGCGCGCATGAGACGAAGATCGCACGCTACGGTATCCGGATTCCCGCCGGCGAAGGCGCCTCAAGGTTGCCGAACGTCACAGCCGAGCTTTCGTTCCAAAAAGGCTGGTTCGAAATTCAGGACGAGGGCTCGCAGATCGTTGCGGACCTCGTGTTGCCCAAGGATGGCGAGCAGGTGCTCGATTACTGCGCTGGTGGCGGCGGCAAGACGCTCGCCATGGCGGCGGCGATGCACAATAAGGGTCAGGTGCACGCCTATGACGCCGACCGCAAACGCCTTGCTCCCATCATCGAGCGCCTGAAGCGCGCCGGCACACGCAACGTTCAGGTGCATGACGACGCAAAGGCGCTTTCGAGCCTCCGCGCGCGCTGCGACAAGGTGCTCGTCGATGCGCCCTGCACGGGAACCGGAACCTGGCGCCGCCGTCCGGATACCAAGTGGCGGTTGACGGCAAGGAACCTCGACGAGCGCACCCATCAGCAGCAGGACGCGTTGAAACAGGCGAGCGCCTTCGTACGTCCGGGCGGAGAGCTCGTTTACGTGACCTGCTCGGTGCTGCCGCAGGAGAATGAGGAACAGGTGCGCCGTTTTACGGCGGAGAACCCGGAGTTCTCGATTGTCAGTGCGTTGCCCGCTTGGGACAACCTCTTCGGCAAGGATGCACCGCGGCCGCGCTCACCCGACAACGAGACCATCACCCTGACGCCGGCCTCGACCGACACCGATGGTTTCTTTTTCTGCCGGATGCAGCGGAAGGCCTAGGATCGGGGCTTAGGGTGCCTCGGGCGCACGCAGCGGATATTGATGCCGTGGCGGTATGAAGTGGTGGACCACAGCGATCGTGACCAGCAGAATACCGCCAAAAAATACGATCAGGAAAAGCGTCGGCCCGCCCAGATGCGAGCCGAAGGCCACCAGGGGCACAGCGCCGGCGGGCGGATGGGTAATCCGCAGAAGCAGCATGCCCGCGATCGACAGCCCGACAGCGATAGCCGCTGCCCACCACAGGCCGGGGAACAAGAATACTGCCAAGCCGCCGACCAGCGCCGCCAGCAGATAGCCGCCGATGACGTTGGCAGGCTGCGCGAACGCGCTTTTCGGGTGGCCGAAAAGCAGAACGGCACTGGCGCCGAACGGCGCGATCAGGAGCGGGATACCGGTCGCGACTGTAAGCGCACCCACCGAGAGCATGCCGATGACAGCTCCGACACCGGATTTCAGGTGATGGTGGGCGTGGCCCTTGGGTTCATGACGATGGAGATAATGCCGGAGATGGCGGCGCATGCAGGCGAGATCCAGATCAAGAATTAAGCAATTGCCCGTTAATAGACCAGCTCATTGCCTCTTTCCAAGCAAAGTTCTTTCGAAGCAAAGGCTTTTTCAAAAATTCCATACTTAAAACCGTTCTAAACTAGAGTATTTGACACAAGTTTAGTTTTGCGCGAAGAGGCTTTGGCAATTCAGACGGAGTTCCGTCACAGGAGAGGACCATGAAGCTCAACAAGCATTTTTGCGCCGCACTGGCGCTGGCGGCAGTGCCCCTATCCGCCACCCAGGCTTTTGGCACTGACGCTGCAGCTGTCGTCAAACATTACGCCGAAGTCGCCCATGCCAAGTACGAGGACTCGCTCACGACCGCCAAGGCGCTCGACGCGGCGGTCGACGCTTTTCTGAAAGCACCCAGCGACACGACGCTGCAGGCCGCTAAGGATGCCTGGATCAAGGCGCGCGTCCCCTACCAGCAGACGGAAGTCTATCGCTTCGGCAATCCGATCGTTGATGATTGGGAGGGCAAGGTGAACGCCTGGCCCCTGGACGAAGGATTGATCGACTATGTCGATGCGTCCTACGGCACGGAAAGCGATGAGAACTCGCTCTATGTCGCAAACGTCATCGCCAACAAAACGATCAAGATCGATGGCAAGGACGTCGATGCTTCCAAGCTGACCCCGGAATTCCTTTCGGGCACGCTGCAGGAAGCAGGCGGCGTCGAAGCGAACGTTGCCACCGGCTATCATGCCATCGAATTCCTGCTCTGGAGCCAGGACCTGCATGGCACGGGAGCGGGGGCCGGCGAACGCCCGGCAACCGACTACGACCTCAAGAATTGCACCCACGGCAATTGCGATCGCCGCGCCGACTACCTGAAGTCCGCTTCCACACTGCTCGTTTCCGACCTTCAGGAAATGACCAACAACTGGGCTCCTGATGGCGCTGCTACCAAGCATGTCGAAGAAAACCCGACGGCCGGCCTCACCGCCATCCTGACCGGCATGGGTTCGCTCTCCTATGGCGAGCTCGCCGGCGAGCGCATGAAGCTTGGCCTGTTGCTGCATGATCCGGAAGAAGAGCACGATTGCTTCTCGGACAACACCTACAATTCGCATCTCGACGACGCGATCGGCGTCGCTGCCGCCTACACCGGCGAATATACCCGCGTCGACGGCACGAAACTGACCGGCCCGTCGCTGCACGACCTCGTTGCCGCCAACGACAAGGGGCTCGACACGGAGATGACCGGCAAGCTCAACACGACGCTCGATGCCATGCATGCAATGGCAAAGCGCGGCGAGACCGTCGAGAAATACGATCAGATGATCGCCGAGGGCAACAAGGAAGGCAACGCCACCGTCCAGGCGGCCATCGATGGCCTGATTGACCAGACGAAGTCGATCCAGCGCGTGATTGCTGCACTCAACCTCGGTACGGTGCAGCTTGAAGGTTCCGACAGCCTGGACAATCCTAACGCTGTTTTCCAATAAGCAAAGGCGGGCCGTCCTGAAGCAG
Source organism: Rhizobium sp. SVR5-9E (assembly GCF_056755095.1). Taxonomy (NCBI): domain Bacteria; kingdom Pseudomonadati; phylum Pseudomonadota; class Alphaproteobacteria; order Hyphomicrobiales; family Rhizobiaceae; genus Rhizobium; species Rhizobium sp. SVR5-9E. Next base: position 50,706 of record NZ_JBNDHS010000026.1, read on the forward strand.
GGCGGCCCGAACTCCGAAATGCCGCATAACCCGGCTCGCCGTCTCTATTTCAGCGTGGCGCTTCTAGCGACGCTTGCCGGTCTGCCGGTGGCCCTTGCCGCCGGCTTCGATCTGCCGGCAAGACGCGTCGATCTCTCAGATGCCGATCTGAGACGCGTTGAAACCGTAACGCGCCCGACGAGCGATTTTTCCAAGGCTGAACCCTATGAGGCGATGCAGGCGGGAGCTGCGACCTCGATCAATCCTGTCACACAGGACAGCTTTTCGCGTATTTCGGCCAATATCCCCTTCAAAGAGGAACAGAACTTCAAGCTCGGCAACGCGCTCTTCAAGAAACTGTGGGTTTCCGCCCCTTCTTCGACACAGGCCTCCGATGGCCTCGGTCCGCTCTTCAACGCCCGCTCCTGCATGAGCTGCCATGTCAATGACGGACGCGGCAAGCCTCCCGAAGGCGGCGTCAGCGCGACCTCGATGTTCCTTCGCCTTGCGCGGGCACCGACGACGGCCGAGGAAGAAAGAGCCGTCGCCAATGCCGAGACGGTGAACTTTCCCGACCCTGTCTATGGGCACCAGCTGCAGGACCTTGCCGTTCCCGGCCTTGCCGCCGAAGGCAAGATGGCCATGCGCTACACGGAAAAAGCCGTGACTCTTGCCGGCGGCGAGACGATCTCGCTGCGGGCGCCAAGCTACGAAGTCAAGGACCTTGCCTATGGTCCGCTCGATCCGGCAACGACGATATCACCGCGCGTCGCGCCGCCGATGATCGGCCTCGGCCTCATCGAAGCGATTCCGGCTGCCGACATCCTGGTGCATGCCGATCCCGATGATAAAGATAGCAACGGTATCTCGGGAAGGGCGGCCATCGTTCGGGATCATCGCACCGGCAATATCGCCCTTGGCCGCTTTGGCTGGAAGGCACAGAATGCAACGGTGCGCGACCAGAGCGCCGACGCTTTCTCGGGCGACATCGGCATTTCCACTCCCGACCGGCCGGACGCTCACGGCGATTGCACGAAGGCGGAGACGAAGTGCCAGGAAATGCCGTCCGGTGTGCAGAAACGGCTTGGCAACGAGGAGGCTCCCGGGCCGATCCTCGACCTCGTCACTTTCTACTCCGCCAACCTTGCGGTGCCTGCCCGGCGAAAGGCAAGCTCCCCGGTGACGCTCAGAGGCAAGGAGCTTTTCTACCGCTCCGGCTGTATTTCCTGCCACGTGCCCAAGTTCGTCACGCGCCGGGACACGGCCGAAAAAGCCCAGTCTTTCCAGCTCATCTGGCCCTATTCGGATTTCCTGCTGCACAACATGGGCGAGGGCCTTGCCGATGGCCAACAAGTCGGCGTTGCAAGCGGACGTGAATGGCGCACGCCGCCGCTATGGGGTATAGGACTGACCCAGACTGTCAGCGGACACAGCTTTTTTCTTCACGACGGCCGCGCCAGGAATCTCACCGAGGCGATCCTATGGCATGGCGGAGAAGCCGAAAACGCCCGCGATGCATTCTCCTCTCTGCCGAAAGACGATAGAGAGGCTCTGATCAGATTCCTGGAGTCCCTGTAATGCGCCTTTGGCAACCTCTCCTGCTTTCGCTTTTTCTCGCGACATCGGCGACGGCACAGACCGCAGCGCCGCCCGCAGGGCTTGCCGACGAAGCAGTCCAAAGCGTCATGGCACGCGCCGTCGACGAGGTGATCCGTCCCGGCTACCGCAACATGCAGCAATCCGCGGCACGCCTGACGACGGCGATGAAGGACCTCTGCGACAGCGGGACGCAGCAGACCCTGGATAAAGCCAAATCCGCTTTCGACGATACGGTTCGCTATTGGTCGATCATAGAGATCGTGCAAACCGGCCCGGTGATGCAGGACAATCTTTTCGAGCACGTTCTTTTCTTTCCCGACCGCAAGGGCCTCGGCCTCAAGCAGGTGCAGGCGCTGATTGCCAAGGCCGATCCAAAGGATGCAACGGTTGATGCGATCGCCGGAAAGAGCGTTGCCGTGCAGGGCCTGACGGCGCTTGAATATGTGCTTTACGGAAATGGCTCCGACGAGCTTATCGGGCAAAAGAACGGCTTCCGTTGCCAATATGGCGCGGCTGTCGCGGGCAATATCCAGCGTGAGGCAGGAGAAGTCGTCGCGGCCTGGGAAAAGCCGGATGGCGTGCAGGCAAGCTGGAAGCATCCCGGCCCGCAAAGTGAAGACTTCATGGACAACAAAGAGGCGGTGACGGCGCTGCTCGGCATTCTCGTTCACGGCGCGGAGACTGTCCGTGATCAGCGGCTCGAGCAATTCTACAAGGGCAAGGAGACGACGCCGCGTCCGCGCATGGCCATTTACTGGCGCTCGAAAAACACCTGGAAGTCGATGGCGGCAAACCTCGAGGGCCTTCGTACGCTCTGGCAAAAGGCCGGAATGGCCGAGCTTCTGCCAGCAGACAACAAGCCCGTTGCCGATGCCATCGAGGCGGATTTCAAGACGCTGCTGGACACGGTGCCGAAGCTCAATCCTGACATCGAAGTTGCAACCGGCGAGCCCGAAAAGGCCAAGCTCGATGCGCTTCTCGCGACAAGCCGCGAGCTGATCACGGCTATCAGCGACCAGTATGGCGGCGCGATCGGCCTTTCGGCCGGCTTCTCGTTCTCCGACGGAGACTGAGCATGTGGTGGAGCGGCCAGATCGACCGGCGCGCCTTCGTCAAGGCGGCCGGGCTCGGTTTTCTCGCTGCCTTGCAGCCGCGCGGGCTTCTGGCGCTTGGGCGTGCCGATGCTGTCTACGCTTCGGGCATCCGGACAGCGAAGGGCTCTTTTGCGGTCGCCACCGTGACCGAGCGCGGTGAGATCGTCGACCAGGTCGAGCTTCCCGCGCGCGCCCACGGCATGGCATTCAGCCCCGTCACCGGCAAGACGGTCGCATTCGCCCGCCGCCCCGGCACTTTTGCCATGATCTTCGATCCCCGGAACAAGGCCGAGCCGATCGTCATCACCTCGGTCGAAGGCCGCCACTTCTACGGACACGGCACCTTTTCGCCGGACGGCCGGCTGCTCTATGCCAGCGAAAACGATTTCGATGGCAATCGCGGCATGATCGGTGTCTACGATGCGACGAACCGGTTCAGCCGGATCGGCGAGTTCGAAACTTACGGCATCGGCCCCCACGATATGACGGTCTCCGATGACGGGCGCTGGCTCATCGTCGCCAATGGCGGTATCGAGACCCATCCGGATTTCGGCCGTACGAAGCTCAATCTCGGCAATATGCAGCCCTCGCTGACACTGGTCGATGCTGCGACCGGCACGCTGATCGAAAAGCACGTGCTGCCTAAGCAACTGTCAGCACTTTCAACCCGTCATGTCGATATCGATGCCGACGGTCGTGTCTGGTTCGCATGCCAATATGAAGGTCATCGCAACGACCTGCCGCCGCTTGTCGGCCACTTCGCCAAAGGCGAAGAACTGACTTTCGTCGACATGCCGGAAGAAACGACCCGACGGCTTGGCAACTACATCGGCGCGATCGCGGTCAACCGAAACGATGGCCTTGTCGGCGTGACTTCGCCGAAGGGCGCTTTCGTGACGATCGACGCCCGTTCCGGTAGCGTACTGGCCGAGGAAATCATCTCCGACGCTGCGGGCATCGCGCCAGCGCAGCATGGATTTGCGGTTTCCTCCTACGACGGGAACTTCCTTGCGACACATAGCGACGTTGCCTGGGATCAACACATCGCCATGATTGCGCCCTAACGCGCGTGAGCGAGCCGCTGCATCCTTGTCGAATCCGGCACGGCGTGCCACTTTCGCCATCGCAAGGAGGCAGGTGCATGAGCATTAGGGACAGCGGCGATTTTCGCGAGCGCATCCGTCAAAACTTTGCCCGCCAGCGGGCGATGGAAACGATCGGTGCAGAGCTGACGCGGGTCGAGCACGGCGTGGTCGAAATCGAGCTACCCTTCGACGTGAAGCTCACACAGCAGCATGGTATACTCCACGCCGGCATCATTTCAGCGGCGCTGGACAGTGCGTGCGGCTTTGCGGCCTATAGTGTCATCGACCCCGATGCGTCGATCCTGACCATCGAATTCAAGGTCAATCTGATGTCACCTGGGCGCGGCGAGCGCTTTCTGTTTCGCGGCGAGATAACGAAACCCGGCTCCAACATCATCGTGGCCGACGGTCGCGGTTACGCAATCGGCGATGGCCCGGCAAAACTGATCGCATCCATGACCGGGACGATGATGGTCGTCCGCGGCAGAGAGGGAATTACAGGATGAAATTCGAATTGAAGTCGGTCGCCGGCAAGTCCATCCTCTTCGTCATGGCGGCGGAAGCGGAATACGGTCCCTTCCTGCGCTCCCGCTTCGAACCGCTGATGACCGGCGTCGGCCCCGTCGAGGCTGCTGTCGCGATGACGAAGACGCTTAGCCGGCTCGATGCTAGCGACGACCTGCCGCAGCTTGTCGTCTCGTTGGGCTCGGCAGGTTCCGCGACGCTGGAGCAGACGGAAATTTACCAGGTTTCCTCGGTTTCCTACCGCGATATGGATGCGTCGCCGCTCGGCTTCGAGAAGGGCCGTACGCCGTTCCTCGACCTTCCGGCGGTCCTCGATCTGCCGCTTCGCATTCCCGGCATTCCCGAGGCGAGCCTTTCGACAGGCGCCAATGTTGTCTCAGGCCCCGCTTACAAGAATATTGCCGCCGATATGGTCGACATGGAGACCTTCGCGATTCTGCGCGCCTGCCAAGGCTACAAGCTACCGCTGATCGGGCTTCGGGGGATTTCCGACGGCGTCGAGGAGCTGCAGCATATCTCCGGATGGACGGAATATCTGCATGTTATCGACCGCAAGCTCTCCTATGCCGTCGACGGCCTGTTCACGGCTCTGGAGGACGGTGTCTTCTGGTTCTGAAACCCTTTAAAGCAGGGACAATCGGGACAATAAAATCCCGGCTCGGCGGATTTCGTGCATTGCAAGAACGGGTGCTTTTCATTAAAGGCTCGCCATGACCCAGACAGCACATCCCGACAGTGTTCTCATCGTCGATTTCGGCAGCCAGGTAACCCAGCTGATCGCACGCCGCGTGCGCGAAGCGGGCGTCTATTGCGAGATCGTTCCCTTCCAGTCCGCCGAAGAGGGCTTCAAGCGCCTCCAGCCGAAAGCCGTGATCCTGTCCGGCAGCCCGGCTTCGACGGTGGACGAAGGTTCGCCGCGCGCGCCTGATATCATCTTCGACAGCGGCCTGCCGGTTTTCGGCATCTGCTATGGCCAGCAGACGATGTGCATGCAGCTCGGCGGCAAGGTCGAGAGCGGCCATCACCGCGAATTCGGCCGCGCCTTCCTGGAAGTCGATGAAGACAGCAAGCTGTTCGAAGGGCTCTGGTCAAAGGGTTCGCGCCATCAGGTCTGGATGAGCCACGGTGACCGCGTCACGGCGCTGCCGGCCGGCTTCGAAGTCGTGGCGACATCGCCGAACGCTCCTTACGCTTTCATCGCCGACGAGAAGCGCAAGTATTACGGCGTGCAGTTCCACCCTGAGGTCGTGCACACGCCAGATGGTGCCAAGCTGATCGGCAACTTCATTCACAATATCGCCGGCATCAACGGCGACTGGTCGATGTCGGCCTATCGCCAGAAGGCGGTGGACGAGATCCGCAAGCAGGTCGGCGACAAGCGCGTCATCTGTGCTCTTTCCGGCGGCGTCGACAGCTCGGTTGCCGCGCTGCTGATCCACGAGGCCGTCGGTGACCAGCTGACCTGCATCCTCGTCGACCACGGCCTGATGCGGAAGGACGAGGCGGCGAACGTCGTCGCCATGTTCCGCGAACACTACAATTTGCACCTCCTGCACGTCGATGCGTCCGACAAGTTCATCGGCGAGCTTGAAGGCGTCAGCGATCCAGAAACCAAACGAAAGATTATCGGCCGCCTCTTCATCGAGACCTTCGAGGAAGAGGCCAAGAAGCTCGGCGGCGCCGACTTCCTCGGCCAAGGCACGCTCTATCCTGACGTGATCGAGTCCGTTTCCTTCACCGGCGGCCCGTCGGTCACCATCAAGTCGCACCACAATGTCGGCGGCCTGCCGGAGCGCATGAAGATGCAGCTCGTCGAGCCGCTGCGCGAACTCTTCAAGGACGAAGTGCGCGTGCTCGGCAAGGAACTCGGCCTGCCGGACTCGTTCATCGGCCGCCATCCCTTCCCCGGCCCGGGCCTCGCGATCCGCTGCCCGGGCGGCATCAGCCGCGAAAAGCTCGACATCCTGCGCGAAGCCGACGCCATCTATCTCGACGAAATCCGCAAGGCCGGGCTCTACGATGCCATCTGGCAGGCTTTTGCCGTGCTGCTGCCGGTACAGACCGTCGGCGTCATGGGCGACGGTCGCACCTACGAATTCGTCTGCGCGCTGCGCGCCGTCACCTCGGTCGACGGCATGACGGCCGATTTCTATCACTACGACATGGAATTCCTCGGCCGCGCCGCGACCCGCATCATCAACGAAGTCCGCGGCATCAACCGCGTTGTCTACGACGTGACGTCGAAGCCTCCCGGCACGATCGAGTGGGAGTGAGAGTGTAGCTTCAGGAGCTAATGATCGCCACCTTGAATAGCATGGCGATCATTAGTATCTTACCATCGTCTTACCGCGTGGATACAGATCGATGGCCCAGTCTGAAAAGCTCATCACCACCGTCTCTACCAAGGGACAGGTCATTCTTCCCAAAGCTGTGCGCCAGCGGCGCGAGTGGGAGGCAGGTACTCGTCTAATTGTCGAGGAAACTCCCGAGGGCGTGCTGTTAAGGCAGGCATCGGCCTTCTCTCCCACCCAGCCGGAGGAAGTGTTTGGCATGCTTCCTTTCAGTGGTGAGCCGAAAACCTTGGAAGAAATGGAAGCCGGCGTATTGGCCGAAGCCCGCCGCCGCTATGATCGCGATTGATACCAATCTCATCGTCCGGTACCTCACCGGCGATCATCCGGCGCAGTCTTCGCGCGCTCGCGAGATCGTCGACGGACAAGCCGTCTTCATCACCGTAACGGTGATGCTGGAAGTCGAATGGGTACTGCGCAGCACCTACAACTACGCTCGATCGGATGTCATTCGTGCGCTCCGCGCCTTTTGCGGCCTGCCCACGGTGACGATCGAGGAAGCCAGCATCGTCGCGGCCGCGTTCGGTCTCACCGAACAAGGCATGGATTTTGCCGATGCCCTACACCTTACCAAAGCGGCCCATTGCGAAGAGTTCATTACCTTCGACCGCAAATTCGTAAAGGCGGCCCAAGCCGCCGGCTATGAGACTGTCCGGGAAGCCTGAAGATAACCGGTTGAGACGCATCTGCTTTCATTGGCGCTCCTACGCTTTATTCGTGGGAGTGATGGTCCTCCCACCTAAAATCCCAAGGATTGTTGCGCCGGTTCCGGATGCGAAAGACGGACGCCTTCAAGCTCGAGCATCTTCGCCTTCGAATTCGAGCCGCCTGGTGCCGAAAAGCCGCCGATCTTGCCGCCCGCGGCGAGCACACGGTGGCAGGGAATGATCAGCGCCACCGGATTCTTGGCCATGGCCTGACCGACGTCGCGCGCCGCTTCCGGTCCGCGGCCTAGGTCCTTGGCGAGCGTTCCATAGGTCGTGGTCTTGCCCCAGCCGACACGGCGGGCGGCGGCATAGATTTCCCGGAAGAATTCATCCTGGTTGGACAAATCCACCGTCACATCTGAAAAATCGACGGTCTCGCCGGCGAAGTAGCGTTTCACGGCCTCGATCGTCTCCGCCACCGGCGCCGGCGGATGAGCGCTTGCGGCCGAAGGCAGGCGCTTCAACAACAGGTGCTCGGTGGAATTTGCGGCCTTCGTCGGAAGCTGAAACCGGGTGATGCCGTCCGCGCTCCATGCAATGCCGCAATAGCCACCGGCCGTCTCGAAAATGCAGTAGTGATGCGTTGCCTCGCTCATGACGCAACCTCCATAATTGCCTACCCTGAAGATCGTATGGCGGCATCCAAGGTTCAACCCGATTCTTGCGCTCGCCGTTATTGGCAGCGCCATTTATAACAGTTTTCGGATTATTTGTTCTCTTTTTGTTCTTGTCAAGCCACGACGCCCTTGTTAGGTTTCGTGCCTTCAAGGGAGACGGCAGATGCCGGTTGCCAATGGAACTCCAAAGTCAGAGCGAATTCGGTTTCAAGCCACCATCCAGGGGAGGACGGCCTGATCGCAGCCCGCCGCCCAGAAAGCCGTTCAATGTCTATTTCGCGCTGCGCCCGGATGAGCGCGCTGCCGAACAGGCGCGCCGGACGGCCGGAGAGTTGCGGCGGCGTTTCGGGCTGCGCGAAGAGCCCAGAGCCAAGCGGTTGCTCCATGTCTCGCTGTGTCACCTCGGTCAATGGGACGAGATTCCGCGCAGCATGCTGTTCGACGGGCTGGCTGCCGCCGCGTCCGTTCGGATGCGTCCCTTCAAGCTGGCGTTCCGCCGTGCCGTGAGTTTCCGGCAGGGCAAGCCCGCGCTTGTGCTCCGCGCCGATGAAGGACACCAGGAAGTGCTTTCCCTGCATGCCCAGTTGGCGCTATCGCTGCTCAATCGCGGCGTGGATGTGCATGTGCGGCCCAAGCTCGAACCGCACATGACGTTGCTCTACGACTACCGCCGGGTGCCGGAGACGGTTCTGCCGGAGCCGATCGTCTGGACCGCGAAATCATTCGTGCTCATCAACAGCCTCACGGGTGAAGGCAGACACGAGGAGATCGACGAATGGCCGCTGCTCGGTTAGCCGCCAGCCGCGTAGTCGAGCCAAAAATCTTGCGCCGGTGCAGCGGACTCGCATAAAGCTCGGTTGAGCAGATTTTTGCGGAGTGAAACAGCGTGGATATTTCCGAGATCATCATCCCCGGCGATACGCCGGGCATCGAGTGGCGCGTGCCGGTGTTGCGATTCAAGGGCAGTGAGCCGAAAAGCCCGAAGACCTATATCCAGGCGGCTCTTCATGCGAATGAATTGCCGGGCACGGCACTTCTGCATTTCCTATGCGAGAAGCTGCGCGAAGCGGAAAGTGCCGGTCGTATCGCGGGCGACATTACGATTGTTCCCCAGGCCAATCCGATCGGCGCGGCGCAATCGCACTTCGGGGAATTGCAGGGCCGCTTCGACCTCGGCTCGCGGACCAATTTCAACCGCGATTTCCCGCTGATTTCGCTCGGGGATCGGGATGAGCTGATCGAGGACCTCGACCACTATCCCTCGACCGATCGGCTGAAACGGCAGCTGATGCATATGGCGCTCGGCGCCGACCTCGTGCTCGACCTGCACTGCGACGACGAATCCCTGCAGTATGCCTATATCGACGAGGCGTTCTGGCCCGAGGCGAGCGACCTTGCTTCCGCTCTGGCGATGGACGCCGTACTGCTTTCCGATGGCGAAAGCTCGGCCTTCGAGGAGGCGATCGGGTTTGCCTGGAAATATGAAGTACCGGGGGAGAAGCGGGCGCGCCTTCCCGGCAAGCTCTCCGTCACGGTGGAGCTTCGCGGTAGACGCGATGTCTATCCGGAGATGGCCAGGAGGGATGCAGAGGGTCTTTGGCGGTTCCTCGCTGCCCGTGGCATCGTCAGAGACGCCGGAGTTTCTCTAGGTGCGTTCTCCGGCCCAGCAGTGCCGCTGGATAATATCGAGATGATCCGCTCGCCGGAATCCGGCGCGCTTCTGTTTCACCGCAATATCGGCGAAAGAGTTGCAGAGGGCGACCTGCTGGCAACGATCGTCACGCGGCCTGGCCTGGCGGATGGCGGCATCGAAATTCGAGCGCCGCAAGCCGGCCTCATCGTCACACGTGTTTCCGATCGTCTGGTGCGCCGGCGTGCGGACCTGATGAAGATTGCCTGCGACCAGCCCAGTAAGGGGTTGCGCAAGGCCGGAACGCTCGAGGATTAAGATGACTGCCACCATTTATGGGATCAAGAACTGCGACACGATGAAGAAGGCGCGCGGCTGGCTGGAAGACCATGGCGTCGCCTATGATTTTCACGATTACAAAGCCGTGGGTATCGATCGCTCCCGATTGGAGCAATGGGTCGAAAAAGCCGGATGGGAAACGGTTCTCAACCGCGCCGGAACGACCTTCCGCAAACTGCCGGAGGCCGACCGCGAAAACCTCACAAAGGAAAAAGCAATCGGGCTGATGCTCGAGCAGCCCTCGATGATCAAGCGGCCGGTTCTGGAAACGGACGGCAAGCTGCTGGTCGGCTTCAAGCCCGAAAGCTACGCGGCGGAACTCGAAAAGTAACAATGTCGAAGACGACGCGCGCTACACAGTTTCTCACAAAAGCGGGCGTCAGCTTCACCGTGCATAGCTATGATTATGATCCGAATGCAGAACGCGTCGGCTTGCAGGCCGCCGAAGCGCTCGGCGAAGAGCCGCGTCGGGTGCTGAAAACGTTGATGGCGGAAGTGGATGGCAGGCCCGTCTGCGTCGTGGTCCCCTCCGATCACGAGGTCAGCATGAAGAAGCTTGCGGGCGCCTTCGGCGGCAAGTCTGCAAACATGATGAAGCCTGCCGACGCCGAGAGGCTGACCGGCTATCACGTCGGCGGCATCAGTCCTTTCGGACAGAAAAAGCTGGTTCCAACGGCGATCGAGGAGGCAGCATTAGCCGAGCCCTTGGTCTACATGAATGGCGGTCAGCGGGGATTGCAGGTGCGCCTTGCGCCGCGTGATGCCCTAAAAACCCTGAATGCCAAGGCAGCGCCGCTGATCGCTTAGGCAAATCGAACGCCCAGCTTCATTTCCGCCGCAAAGCGGTCTAAGTCTGGCATCTTGAGAGTTGATTGCAGGAGATAGTCGACCATGACCTTTATGCCCCAGAGCCAGAATTCCGTCGATCCCGTCAAGCTGAAGAAGCTCGCGGAAGTCGCGGTCAAGGTGGGCCTCAATCTTCAGCAAGGTCAGGACTTGGTGATAACCGCGCCGGTTGTCGCCTTGCCTCTAGTCCGGCTGATCACCGAGCAAGCCTATATGGCCGGCGCCGGTCTCGTGACCGCCTTCTATTCCGACGAAGAGACGACGCTTGCCCGTTACCGGTACGGCAGCGATGAAGGGTTCGACCGCGCCTCCGGCTGGCTGTACGAGGGCATGGCGAAAGCCTATCAGAACGGTGCTGCGCGACTGGCAATTGCCGGCGACAACCCGATGCTGCTTTCCGAACAGGATCCGAACAAGGTCGGCCGCGCCAACCGGGCGAATTCCGCCGCGTACAAACCCGCGCTCGAAAAGATTTCGAACTTCGACATCAACTGGAACATCGTTTCCTACCCGAACCCATCCTGGGCAAAGGTCGTGTTTCCCGACGATCCGGAATCCATCGCGGTTGCCAAGCTCGCGAAGGCGATTTTCGCCGCGTCGCGCGTCGATCTCGGTAATCCGATCGCGGCCTGGAACGAGCACAATGCCGACCTTGCCAAGCGCTCATCCTGGCTGAATGACCAGCGCTTCGCCGCCCTGCATTTCAGGGGACCTGGCACGGACTTGACCGTTGGCCTTGCCGATGGCCATGAGTGGCATGGCGGCTCTTCGGTCGCCAAGAACGGCGTCGCCTGCAACCCGAACATTCCGACGGAAGAAGTCTTCACGACGCCGCATGCGCTGCGCGTCGAGGGCCATGTGTCAAGCACCAAGCCGCTGTCGCACCAGGGCACGCTGATTGACAATATCCAGGTCCGCTTTGAAGGCGGCCGAATTGTCGAGGCCAAGGCTTCGCGCGGCGCGGAAGTCTTGAACAATGTGCTGGATACGGATGAAGGCGCGCGCCGTCTTGGTGAAGTGGCGCTCGTGCCGCATTCGTCGCCGATCTCGGCAAGCGGGATTCTGTTCTACAATACGCTTTTCGACGAAAACGCCTCGTGCCATATTGCGCTTGGCCAGTGCTATTCGAAATGCTTCCTCGACGGCGCAAGCCTCAGCCAAGACCAGATCAAGGCGCAGGGGGGCAACTCCAGCCTCATCCATATCGACTGGATGATCGGCTCCGACAAGGTCGATATCGATGGCATCAGGCAGGACGGCTCGCGGGTTCCGGTGATGCGCCAGGGTGAATGGGCCTGACAGGCACCATCGCCCTTTGACTGATCCAGACGCTCGCGAGCACGAGCGCAAAGCCGAGAGCCTGCGCGGGCGTCAAGCCCTGGCCAAGCGCCAGCCAGCCGAGAAGCGTCGCCACAATCGGGCTCAAGAACCCGAGCGACGCGGCCGCCGACGGCTCGATCCGCGATAATCCTCGAAACCACAAGGCATAGGTGACGGCCGCGCCGATCAATCCCAGATATGCCATGCCGAGCACATTTGCCGTGGTCGGCATCGGAAGCGCCGGTTCGAAAAGCAAGGCGACCGGCAGCAGCAGAAGACCACCTGCCGTCAATTGCCATGACGTGAAGGTGAGGTTCGAAACCGGCGGCGCCCAACGGCGTGTCAGCACCGTTCCGAACGCCATGGAGACTGCGCCTGCAAGGCCTGCGGCAACACCGATCGGATCGAGCGAAGCC
>NZ_JBNDHS010000027.1:0-62770 GCF_056755095.1 Rhizobium sp. SVR5-9E
GCTGCGCAAGAAGGGCGTCGTTTCCAAGTTCGTGGAATTCTTCGGCCCGGGCATGGACAACATGCCGCTCGCAGACCGCGCGACCATCGGCAACATGGGTCCGGAATACGGCGCGACCTGCGGCTTCTTCCCGGTCGACAGTGAAACGGTCAACTATCTGAACATGTCAGGCCGCTCCAAGGATCGCATCGCGCTCGTCGAAGCCTATTCCAAGGCCCAGGGCATGTGGCGCGACGGCGACGGCTCGGATCTCGTCTTTACCGACACCCTGGAACTCGACCTCGGCGACGTCGTTCCGTCGATGGCCGGCCCGAAGCGTCCGGAAGGCCGTATCGCTCTCGAGAACATCGCCTCCGGTTTCGCGACCTCGATGGACGCCGACTATAAGAAGCCGGGCCAGCTTTCCAACCGCTATGCGGTCGAAGGCACCGATTTCGACCTCGGTCACGGCGACGTTGCGATTGCCGCCATCACCTCCTGCACCAACACTTCCAACCCGTCGGTGCTGATCGCTGCCGGCCTTCTCGCCCGCAACGCCGTTGCCAAGGGCCTGAAGACCAAGCCGTGGGTCAAGACCTCGCTGGCGCCGGGATCCCAGGTCGTCGGCGAATACCTTGCCAAGTCCGGCCTGCAGGCCGACCTCGACAAGCTCGGCTTCAACCTCGTCGGCTTCGGCTGCACGACCTGCATCGGCAACTCCGGCCCGCTCCCGGCACCGATCTCCAAGACGATCAACGACAAGGGCCTGATCGTTTCGGGCGTGCTCTCCGGCAACCGCAACTTCGAAGGCCGCATCTCGCCGGACGTCCAGGCGAACTACCTGGCATCCCCGCCGCTCGTCGTCGCCTACGCGCTCGCCGGTACGGTCCAGAAGGATCTGACCAAGGAGCCGCTCGGCGAAGACAAGGACGGCAAGCCGGTCTACCTCAAGGACATCTGGCCGACCTCCGCGGAAGTTCAGGAGTTCATCCTGAAGTACGTGACCCGCGAGCTCTATGAAACGAAGTACGCGGACGTCTTCAAGGGCGATGCCAACTGGCAGGCCGTCGATATTCCGGCCGGCAAGACCTATGCCTGGGACGACAAGTCGACCTACGTGCAGAACCCGCCGTACTTCGTCGGCATGGGCAAGAAGGGCTCCGGCACTTCGGACATCAAGGGCGCTCGCGTTCTCGGCCTGTTCGGCGACAAGATCACGACCGACCACATTTCTCCGGCCGGTTCGATCAAGGCGGCGTCTCCGGCAGGCTCCTACCTCATCGGCAACGGCGTCGGCGTTGCGGACTTCAACCAGTACGGCACGCGCCGCGGTAACCATGAAGTCATGATGCGCGGCACCTTTGCCAACATCCGTATCCGGAACCACATGCTGGGGCCGAACGGCAAGGAAGGCGGCTACACCATCCACTATCCGTCGAAGGAAGAGGAATCGATCTACGACGCTGCCATGAAGTACAAGGCAGAGGGTGTTCCGCTGGTGATCTTCGCCGGTGTCGAGTACGGCAACGGCTCGTCGCGCGACTGGGCTGCGAAGGGCACGAACCTTCTCGGCGTGAAGGCTGTCATCGCCCAGTCGTTCGAGCGCATCCACCGCTCGAACCTGGTCGGCATGGGCGTCATCCCCTTCGTCTTCGAAGAGGGCACGACCTGGCAGAGCCTCAACCTCAAGGGCGACGAAATCGTCACCATCGAGGGCCTGGAGAACATCAAGCCGCGCGAAAAGAAGATCGCCAAGATCACCTACAGTGACGGCACGGTGAAGGACGTTCCGCTGTTGTCGCGCGTCGATACGCTTGATGAGGTCGTCTACCTCAACAACGGTGGTATCCTGCAGACAGTTCTGCGCGACCTCGCTGCCTAATTATTAAGGCGCATTGTAGATAGTGGCCGCCGGAGAGGGCTCTTCGGCGGCTTTTCCTTTGTGGCAAGGAGGTTCACGCCGTTGTGTTCCGGCTGTGGGAGCGGCGGGGGATGTCTCACCCCTTCGTGACTTTTCGTTTGTAGCCGGAAAGACTATTCGTACGGTGATAAGACAGAACCTGCGCCTCGAAATGGCTGCCGGGCTCTGAAGAAGGGGTGCAGGTGAATGTCCGCGCGTTTTTTGATTTCGCTGGTTGCCAGCGTGGTGCTGGCCACGCCGCTTTATGCACAGGACGGCAAGCCGAAAGGCGTGATTGAGCTGTTTACATCCCAGGGATGTTCTTCCTGCCCTCCCGCCGATGCCGTGTTCCGCAAGCTTATAGGCCAGGACAACGTGATCGCCCTCGCCTATCATGTGGACTACTGGAATTATCTCGGCTGGACGGACACGCTGAGCTCCAAGCAAAACACTGACCGCCAATACGGTTACGCGCGGATGCTGGGACGCAGCAACGTCTATACGCCGCAGGTGATAGTGAACGGCCGCGACCATTTGGCGGGGGCGGATCTCTCTGCCATAAACAACAAGATCGATACTTTTTCAACGGAAGGCAAAGGCCTGATGGTGCCGGTCGAGGCGCAGATGCGCGGCGACCAACTGGAGATCAAAGTCGGCGCAGGCGAGGGTAAAGCCAACGTCGTCCTCGTCTATTTCGACAAGGAAAAGACGATCGACGTCGAAAAAGGCGAAAACAGCGGCCAGAAGATCTCCTATCTCCACAGTGTCAGCGATATCGAAACCGTGGGGATGTGGAACGGCAAGGCGACGAGTATGACGCTGCCTGCGACGGTCATGGAGAAGGCGGGACTGGAAGGTTGCGCGATCCTGCTTCAGTCCGCAACGGCGGACGGCGATCCAGCCGCGATTCTTGGCGCGACAGTCATCATGGCAGGCAAGAATATCTGATTGTTTTCTTCTGCTGAGAAGCGGTTGAAAACAGGGCGGCCCGGCTGGTCGTATTCGGGGCTGGGGTTAAGGTCGATACGCTCAGCCGGGCCTTTTGGCGCTGGCGCCAAATCAATTGAGTGAACTTCTCCCGGAAATGAGGCGCTGTTTTGACTGAAATACGGCGTTCGGGAGATTGCACAGCATATGTTGAATGTGATGGGCTCCACACTTGCAATTTGAGATGGCTCGGGCAAACTGTCGTCTCCCTGTCACAACCGGAGGCCTGGGAGACTGATGGCAGATCAGCCGGATTTGCGGCATGGCGACGCCCATGCCGCCGATAACAGGGTCGTCGTCGATCTAAGGGAATACAGGCAGAGCAAAGACCCCTTGCCAGTGACTTTTAATCGTCGGGAGCTGGATGCCATTTTGTGGATTTACGGAAGAATGGTCGGCGAGGGCGAGTGGAAAGACTACGCGATCGACCATTTGAAGGAAAAAGCCGTCTTTGCCGTCTTCAAGCGTTCAGGAGAGATGCCGCTTTTCCGGATCGAAAAAGATCCGAAGCTTGCTGCCAAGCAGGGTGCCTATTCGGTGATCAACACGAACGGTATGATCCTGAAGCGCGGTCATGACCTGCAGCAGGTCCTGAAGGTCTTCGACAAGGTGCTCAAACTCGTCGAGAAGTGACCGTATCAACCTTTGAACAGCGTCCCAGGGTAGACTGACGGATCGGGATCACTGGCTTTGCCATCGCCGAGCGGCCGCTGCATGATCATCGTATCCAGCCAGCGGCCATGTTTGTACCCCGTGCCCTCCAGCAATCCCTTGTCTTCAAAGCCCAATGTGCGATGGAGCGCGATCGAAGCAGGGTGGGCGCCGCCAATGACCGCGATCATCTGGCGGAAGCCGAGTCCGGTGCAGCGTGAGATCAGTTCGCTGAGCAATGCGCTGCCGATGCCGAGGCCACGGGCGGCAGGGGCGAGATAGATCGAATCCTCGACCATCCAGCGATAGGCCGGCCGGGTCCGGAAGGCTGAAGCGTAGGCATAGCCGAGCAGCGTTCCGCTCTCATCGATTGCCGCGATATAGGGGTATCCAAGGCCGGTATTGGCGAGGAAACGGGACGCCATCTCATCTTCCGAGGGCGGCGTGATTTCGTAGCTCGCCACCCCATTGAGGACAGAGTCGCGATAGATTTCGGTGATTGCGGGAAGGTCGGAAGGTGTCGCGTCACGAAGGGAGAAGAGCATTGCGTCGGCCGGTGATTGAGAGGCGCTCCTAGAAACCATTCCGCCACTCGAGGCGCAACAAAAAAGGCGGCCGAAGCCGCCTTTTCCGATATGTCGTTGCCTCTTACTTGCGGTCGCCCATGAACTGCAGGAGGAACATGAAGAGGTTGAGGAAGTCGAGGTAGAGCGTCAGCGCGCCGATAATCGCCTTGCGGCCGGCAACGGCAGCGCCATCGGCTTCATAGTACATTTCCTTGATCCGCTGCGTATCATAGGCGGTAAGGCCTGCGAAGATCAGAACGCCGATCACGGAGATCGCGAACTGCATTGCGGAGGAGGCCAGGAAGATGTTCACGATCGACGCGATGATCAAACCGAAGAGACCCATGATCAGGAACGAGCCCATCGCCGACAGGTCACGCTTGGTCGTGTACCCATAGAGCGACAGCGCGCCGAAGGAAGCGGCGGTCACGAAGAAGGTCTGCGTGATGCTCGACTGGGTATAGACCAGGAAGATCGACGACAGAGACAGACCGACCAGTGCGGCGTAGACCCAGAAGGTCGTCTGCGCGGCGCCCACGCTCATGCTGTTAATGCGGAAGCTCAGGAAGAAGACGACCGCAAGAGGCGCAAGGATCACGACCCAGCGCAGGGGCGACTGGAACAGGAGCACGCCGAACTGCGTGAGCTGGTTGTCCTGAACAGCAAAGTTGAATCCGAGATAAGCGGCCACACCCGTGATCGCCAGACCCAGCGCCATCAGGTTGTAGACCTTGAGCATATAAGAGCGCAGGCCCTGGTCGATCATCTCGCCAGTTTGCACTCGGCTTTGGTAGTTATTACGAAGGTCAGCCATAGTTTCCTCTTAAAAGCTCCGATGGAATACGGTGTCGGGCTGTACTGCCCAGGCGCCGCTGCGGAGCTCCAGCTTGCCTGGCTACAATATGAGCCTTTCGCGCTTTCCAAACAAGTGTCTTGCAACCCCGGATCGGGTTAAATCAGCGTAACGTGAAGGGATTTCGTCGATCGTCTGTTTCAGAGTTCGCGCAAAACGGGTGCCGCCTTCTGACCGAGAATTCGCCAGGTGCCGATCAGCCCTATGCCGACGGTCAGGACCAGCGCGGTCACCAGCGTGAGGACGGCAACATCCGGCAGGAAGGTCGAAGGCATGTGCATGATGCGGCTGACGATGAACCAGGCAGCGATTCCCCCGGCAATCAACGCGAAAATGGCGGTTGCCATGCCGAGGATGAGATATTCATAGCTGAAGGCGCGAATGAGCATTGCCCGCGTCGCGCCGAGCGTCTTCAGGACGACCGCGTCATGTGTCCGTGCCCGGTTGCCGGCGGCAAGAGCACCTGCAAGCACGAGAATGGAGGAAATGAGCGCAACGGAGGCTGCAGCGCGGATTGCAGTTGCAAGCTGGGCGACGAGCGTATTGACGATGTCGATCGCATCCTTGACGCGCACCGTCGTAATCGTCGGGTAGGTATTGGTGACGGATTTGAGGATTGCCGCTTCTTCGGCAGGGGTCGCCGAGGGGTCGGTGAGCGTCGCCAGCCATGCATGGGGAGCGCCGCGGAACGTATTCGGCGAAAACACCATGACGAAATTCATCGAAAGGGATTCCCAATCGACCTTCCGAAGATTTGCAATCTTCGCCGTGAGACTGCGCCCCAATACGTTGACGGTGACGGTATCCCCGATCTTTAAGCCAAGTTCCTTGGCTTCCTCCGAGGAAAATGAGACGAGCGGCTCGCCGCTGTAATCCTTGGGCCACCAATTCCCCTCTGTGAGCAAAGCGTTCTCCGGTATGGATTCGGAATAGGTGATGCCGCGGTCGCCGCGCAGCACCCACTGGCCGCCCGGCGGCACCTGTATCTTGGCCACGTCCTTGCCGTTCAGCGCCAAAATACGGCCGCGCATCATCGGAACTTCGACGAGCTTTCCTTCCGGCGCCTGCTTGCCGACCAGATTGCGGAAGTTCTCGACCTCGGCGCTTTGAATGTCCACGAAGAAGAAGTTCGGTGCGCCTTCGGCCATGCGGCCGGTCAGCTGCCGGCGGAAATTGCCGTCGATCAGCGTCAAGGTAACCAGCAATGCAAGCCCGAGACCGAGCGAGAGAACGACCGAAGGCGTCAATGCACCGGGGCGATGGATGTTGCCGATCGCCAGCCTCAGCGCCGGCGAATTGACGCGCGGGCTGCGCTTGGCGAACCAGGCAATCAGCGCCGCCACGCCACGCAGGATCACGAAGGCGAAGATAATGGCGCCGACGAAGATCACGGCGATGAACCGGTCATAGGCGGTGACAATGGCAAGACCGGCCAGCGCTGCCATGAACAGCGCGGCAAGCAGAATATAAGGCCATGAAGGCAGATGCCGCGCCTCAAATCCCTGTTCGCGGAAGAGCGCCGTAGCGGGCACTTCGCGGGCATGACCGAGCGGCAAGATCGCGAAGGCGAGCATCGTCAGCAAGCCGAAGACCGCAGCAAGCAGCAGCGCGCCCGGATAGAGCGTTGGCTCCGTGGAAACCGGCAGGAATTGCGCGAGGAATTGTGCCGCGAGCATTGGCGACAAGGCGCCAAGAACGAGGCCGATGAGAATGCCGGCGAAGGCGATGATCGCAATCTGGAACAGATAGACAAGCACCACGACGACCGCAGGCGCCCCGAGGCATTTCAAAGTCGCAATCGTCGTGCGTTTCGAATCGAGAAAGGCACGGACGGCATTGGCGACGCCGACGCCGCCGACGATGAGCGCGGTGAGGCCGACGAGTGTGAGGAATTGGGAGAAGCGGGTAATGTTTTCGGTGAGAGAGGGCGCCGCGCGGTCGCTGGTCCGGATCGACCAGCCCGCCGATGGGAATTCCTTATCGGCGCGTTCGCGGATGCCATTGCGGCCGGCGGTATCGTCGAGCTTGATCTTGTAGACATGCTCGACAAGACTGCCAGTCTGGATGAGCCCCGACGCAATCAGCGCCTGGCGACTAACCACCAGTCGCGGTGCGAATCCGAAACCTTCCGAAATTGCATCCGGCTCGGTCTTTACCGTGCCGGTGATGCTGAGCGTCGCATTGCCGAGCAGGATCTCATCGCCGACCGAAAGGCCGAGCCGCTCCAGCAGCAAAGGTGCTGCAACGGCGCCATAGGTTCCGTTCTGATCCGCAAGAAGGGCGGGAAGCGGATAGTTCGGTTCGGCTACGAACTTGCCGTAGAGCGGATAGGCATCATCCACCGCCTTGACTTCGACGAGAGCCTGATCCGAGCCATCGGGTTTTCGCGCCATGGAGCGGAGCCCGGTCGAGACAGCGACCTGGCCAAGGCCTCGGAGGAAATTCATCTCCGGCTGGGTTGCTTCGCGATTGTTCAGCTCGAAGCGCAAGTCGCCCGCCAGCAGCTCCTGGCCCTGAGATGCGATCGTATCGGTGATCGACTGGGAGACGGAGTTGACTGCAGCGATGGCGCCCGTGCCGAGCGCGATGCAGGCAAGGAAGATGTAAAAGCCCTTGAGGCCGCCGCGAAGCTCGCGAAGGGCGAGTCGAAGGGCCAACAAAGCGCGGGGCGTGACGAGCTTCATGCTATGGCCGCTTCGGACCGGCGATCGGCGCTGTCGCCTTCGATCTGGCCGGAACGGACCTTGATTTGCCGTGAGCAGCGGCTGGCAAGCGCAACATCGTGGGTGACGAGCAGCAGTGTCATGCCGCGCTCGGCCTGCTTGGAAAACAGCAGATCGGCGATCTGGCGGCCGGTGTCGGTGTCAAGATTGCCGGTCGGTTCGTCGGCTATGAGGAGAGCGGGTGAGGGTGCAAGGGCCCGGGCGATGGCGACACGTTGCTGCTCACCGCCGGACAGCTGCCCGGGATAGTGATTCAAACGCTCGCCGAGGCCGACGGCCTTCAACTCGCGTTGTGCTATTTCGAAGGGCTTCGGCACGTTTGCCAGCTCGAGCGGAACGGCGACGTTTTCGAGTGCCGTCATATTGGCGATCAGATGGAACGATTGGAAGACGATGCCGACGTTGCGGCCGCGGAAGTCTGCGACTTCATCCTCGCTCAGGGCATGCAGCGGTGTCCCGTTGACATTGATCTCGCCGCTATCGAGCTTTTCGAGGCCCGCGAGCACCATCAGCAGCGTGGACTTGCCCGAACCGGAGGGCCCGACGATGCCGACGGATTCGCCGGCCGCAACCGAAAGGTCGATGCCTTTCAGTACATGGACGGAGGCTGCGGCACTGCCCAGCGTCAAATCCGCTTGCTTGAGCTCAATGATGGTTTTTGCCAACAGAAAATCGCCCTATATGAACGTCAACGACTTTGCCAATCTAGGGAAGGCAGCATGAGATTTAAAGTTGCCGCGTTTCACATCGCCGTCATTGTTTCGTCGTTGATCTTCGGGACGACAGCCAATGCTTCCACAATCAATCTTGTCGGTTTCGGCGACAGCCTGATGGCAGGCTATCAGCTGCCGCCCGGTGACGGCTTTCCGGAGAAGCTGCAGGTTGCTTTGAAAGAGAAGGGGGTCGATGTTTCGATCACCAATGCCGGGGTTTCCGGCGACACGACGACCGGCGGGCTGGCGCGCATCGACTGGTCCATTCCCGATGGCACGAACGGCGTAATCCTAGAGCTCGGGGCCAATGACGCGCTGCGCGGCATTCCGCCGGAGGAGACTGAAAAAAATCTGGATGCGATGATTGCCCGGCTAAAGGAACGCGGGATTGGGGTGCTGCTTGTGGGCATGCTGGCGCCTCCGAACATGGGAGCGGACTATGCTGCGCGGTTCAATCCGATCTACCAAAAGCTCGCCGAAAAATACCAGGTCCCGCTTTACGCCTTTTTTCTCGATGGTGTCGTGACCGATGCGAGTTTGAAGCTTGAAGACGGAATGCATCCGAATGCCAAGGGCATCGATGTGATGGTTCAGAAGATCGAGCCGGCGGTCACGCAATTCATCGGGACGATTTCTTCTTTGAAGAAATAGGGGCTTGCGCGTCTCCCGAATGCGTGATTCCGTGTGAGCACCTGCAAAAGATTCGGGGAGTGCTCGTTATGCCGAGACTGTTTACCGCCCTCGAAATTCCGCGCAATGCGGCAATGAGCCTTTCCTTGCTGCGCGGTGGTCTCCCTGGTGCAAGATGGATCGATGTGGAGAATTACCACATCACGCTGCGTTTCATCGGCGACGTCGATGGCCGCACAGCGGACGAGGTCGTTGAGCGCCTGGACCGGATCGACCGGTCCGAATTCCAGATCCGCCTCGACGGCATCGGCTCCTTTGGCTCGAAGAAGCCGCATTCTGTCTGGGCCGGCGTTTCCTCTTCGCCGGAGATATACGCCCTTCAGGCTGAGATTGAGCGCATGTGCCAGCGGATCGGCCTGGCCCCGGATCCACGGAAGTTCACGCCGCATGTTACGCTCGCGCGGCTGAAATCCTCGCGTGTCGATGATGTCGTGCATTACCTTTCCGGCCGCGGCAACTTCCAGACGTCATCCTTCACCGTTTCGCGGTTCGTGCTGCTTTCGTCGCGGGAATCGGTCGGTGGCGGGCCTTATCTGACCGAGGAAGTATTCCCGCTGAGCGAGGCTTGGTCCGCGCCAAGCTTACCCACCAGCGCGATGCAGCCAGTCAAGAGCCTCGCATAGACCTGCTCGAAACCGTCCGGGCCGCCGTAGTACGGGTCTTGGATGTCTTCGCCGGTCTGAAGCGCGAACTCGCCGAAAAGCTCGATGTTGCTTGCTTCCGGCGCCATTGCGTGAAGCGCGGCCATATTGCTTCGGTCCATTGCAAGGATAAGATCGGCTTCTTCGAAATCCTCGAGACGGATACGGCGTGCACGCTGCCCGGTGATGTCAATGCCATGGGCCTTTGCGATTGCTATTGAGCGCTTGTCGGGCTGGGCGCCCTGGTGCCAGCCACCGAGCCCCGCTGAATCAATCTTGAAACGATCGGCAAGACGGGCTTGCCTTGCGACATGAGCGAAGATTCCGTCGGCGAGAGGAGAGCGGCAGATATTGCCCATGCAAACAAAGAGAATACTGAAGCGTTTCATGAAGAGACCTGAAGGAAGAGATAGGAGAACGATGCCATGAAACCGGAAAAACTGGAACGAAATGCGATCGAGGCGCAGCTTGCCGGATTGACGGGGTGGTCTTTGGACGAGCAAGCCGCATCGATTTCGAAAACCTTCAAATTCAAGAATTTCGTCGAAGCCTTCGGCTTCATGACGAAGGCTGCGTTCGCGGCGGAAAAGCTTAATCACCATCCGGAATGGTTCAATGTCTATTCCAGGGTCGAGGTAAAGCTGAACACCCATGATGCTGGAGGGCTGTCGGAATTCGACTTCAAGCTGGCCAAGGCGATGGACAAGGCAGCCGGACAGATCGATTGAATCCGATGACACCATCACCATATCTTCGCATGTACGTGAAGGGAGACCGGAATGGACGATGTGAAGTTCGGTGAGATCCTGCTGCCCGGGGATGAAGATACCCAGAGCCGCCGCGAGAGAGTTGTGCGGAAGAAATTCTGGCCGACCTTTAAGCGGGCGGTGCGGCAGATTCCGTTTTCGCGCGATGTCGTCGCGGGCTTCTACTGCGCACTCGATCCTGAATCGCCGGCGCGCGTCCGCGGTATTCTGCTTGCAGCTTTCGCCTATTTCATCCTGCCTTTCGACGCGATCCCGGATGTTTTTGCGCTCGTCGGCTTTTCGGACGACATTGCCGTGCTCTCAGCAGCTTTGGCGATAGTCAACAGCCATATGAAGCCGAAGCATTACCAAGCGGCGGATCGTGCGCTTGCCGACCCGCCGGAAGGCATGAAAACGGTCTGAGGCCGTTCGGTTCTGCGTTGCCTTTGACGCTCAATTCTTCCCCGGGTTTCCAGTGCTTTAATGACCCGGTGCGGTATTTTTGAAAGGTCAAACTCTTGCCCGAATCTTTATGTCTTAAATTTTCTCGAAAGGATGGCATCACGCCATCCGGGCAGACTATCGTTGCGAGGCGAAAACGCGTCGATTGTTGGACGGTCAGGCCAGGAATGGCACAGCTGGGGACGGTTCGCAGCCTCCGTTGACGCTTTAGTAACCTGACTTAAGTCAAAATAGACCACATCGTGACGAAGATGCCGCTCGCTCCGACAGGGCGCTGAATCGCAAGAACCGGCAGGAAATCCATGTTAGTAAAACGTATCGTACCCGCTCTCGCACTCGTTGTTATCACGGCCGGAGCCGCAGGAGCGCAGCAGCAGGCTGCTGCTGCACCTACGCGCATTCAACAATTCCAGGCTTGGGGCGCCTATTCCTACAAGCAAGGCAACGGTAACGTGTGCTACGTGCTTTCGGTGCCGACGACCAAGCAGCCGGCCGGCGTCGACCATGGCGACAACTTCTTCATCGTGTCGCAGCGGCCGGGCCAGAACATCTCCTACGAGCCGCAGGCGATGATGGGCTATACCGTCAAGGAAAACTCGAAGATCAACGTGACGATCGACAACAAGACCTTCGTGATGTTCACCAAGGACAAGGCCGGTTGGGTCGAGAATGCCGCGCAGGAGCCTGCCCTCGTCGCCGCCATGAAGGGCGGCCACTCGATGACGGTAACGGCGGTTTCGCGCAAGGGCACCGGCACGTCCTACAGCTATTCGCTGTCGGGCATCTCGGCCGCGCTGAAGCAGATTGAAAGCTGCAAGTAAGCCGTCTTATTCTCTCTATCAAAGTTGAAGGCCGGCCTTGCGCCGGCCTTTGCCGTTTCCATCTATAGTGACGCGCGGGGAAAATGATGATAAAGCCCGGCGCAACAGCGGAATGAATGCGGCCTTGATCGCAGCTCCGCATTCAACTTTCTGCGAACTGCCGATGCCGCCCGCCAAGTCTTCCGGCTTACCGGGATGCGTCCAGTTTTGATTTCGGGATAAGAGACTATGTCCGTCATGGATGCTATGGCCGTTACCAAGCCGCAGGCGCCGCGCGCGCAGCCCGGCGATGAGAAGCCCTCGCTGATCGGGCTTTCGCGCGAGCAGATGGGCGATGCGCTCCGCGAAAAGGGCGTGCCGGAAAAGCAGATCAAGATGCGCGTCTCCCAGCTGTGGAACTGGATCTATGTGCGCGGCATCTCCGACTTCGACCACATGACGAATGTCGCCAAGGATATGCGCGAGATGCTGAAGCAGCATTTCACCATCGCCCGTCCCGAGATCGTCGAAGAGCAGGTGTCCAACGACGGCACCCGCAAGTGGCTGCTGCGTTTTCCGGCGCGCGGTGCGGGGCGGCCCGTCGAAATCGAAGCCGTCTATATTCCGGAAGAGGGTCGCGGCACGCTCTGCATTTCGAGCCAGGTCGGCTGCACGCTGACCTGTTCTTTCTGTCACACCGGGACGCAGCGTCTCGTGCGCAACCTGACGGCCGAGGAAATTCTCTCGCAGCTCCTGCTTGCCCGCGACCGGCTTGGCGATTTCCCGGACCGCGAAGCGCCGCAGGGTACGATCATGCCGGCCGAAGGCCGCAAGGTCAGCAACATCGTGATGATGGGCATGGGCGAGCCGCTCTACAATTTCGATGCCGTGAAGCAGGCGCTGCTGATCGCCACCGATGGTGACGGTTTGTCGTTGTCGAAGCGCCGCGTGACGCTATCGACCTCCGGCGTCGTGCCCGAAATCTTCCGTACCGGCGAGGAGATCGGCGTCATGCTGGCAATCTCCCTGCATGCCGTGCGCGATGATCTGCGCGATATCCTGGTGCCGATCAACAAGAAGTATCCGCTAAAGGAACTGATCGAAGCCTGCCGGAACTATCCGGGGCTTTCGAATGCCCGGCGCATCACCTTCGAATACGTCATGCTGAAGGACGTCAACGACAGCCTGGAAGATGCCAAGGGGCTCGTTCAGCTGCTGAAGGGGGTACCGGCGAAGATCAATCTGATCCCGTTCAATCCATGGCCGGGCACCAACTATCAATGCTCCGACTGGGCGCAGATCGAAAAGTTTGCCGATTTCATCAATTCTGCGGGCTATGCCTCGCCGATCCGCACGCCGCGCGGCCGCGACATCCTCGCCGCTTGCGGGCAGCTGAAATCGGAATCCGAACGGATGCGCAAGACGGAGCGGCTGGCCTTCGAGGCAATGATGATCGCCAATCACGGCGCGGATGACTGATCAGGAAGTTTGATCCTTCCAGCAGTTCTTTGCGGTTGATAAGGCGGTTCGCTTTTCCTAGAAGCGCCTATCATCGATGGAGGACTGATATGCGTTCGATTTTGCTCGCCGTTGCGGCGACCCTTGCCCTCACCCTGCCCGCCAAGGCCGAAGACGTGACCGTCGCCGTGACGGCAATCGTCGAACATCCGGCGCTCGACGCCGTTCGCAAGGGCGTCCAGGACACGCTGACTGCTGCCGGCTACAAGGAAGGCGAGAACCTCAAGTTCCTTTTTGAATCGGCCCAGGGCAACCCGGCGACCGCCGCCCAGATTGCCCGCCAGTTCGCCGGTGAAGATCCTGATGTCATCGTGCCGATCTCCACACCTTCGGCGCAGGCCGTCGTTTCGGCAACGCGCGACATCCCGGTCGTGTTCACCGCCGTTTCTGATCCGCTCGGCGCGCAGCTCGTCAAGGACATGGACAAGCCCGGCGGTAATGTTACCGGCCTCTCCGACATGTCGCCGGTTGCCGAGCATATCGGGCTCATCAAGGAAATTCTGCCGAACGTGAAGTCGATCGGCTATCTCTACAATTCCGGTGAAGCGAACTCCGTTTCCCTTCTCGCCGTTCTCAAGCAGGAAGCTGAGAAGGCTGGCCTCACCGTGGTGGAATCCGCGGCGACCAAATCGGCTGAGGTCCAGGGGGCTGCCCGCGCGCTCGTCGGCCGGGCAGACGCGATCTACGTGCCGACCGACAACACGATCATCTCGGCCCTTGAAGGCGCAGTCGCCGTTGCCGAGGAAAGCAAGCTGCCGCTCTTTACCGCGGATACGGACTCCGTCTCTCGCGGCGCGATCGCAGCGCTCGGCTTCAACTATTACGACGTCGGCAAGCAGACCGGAGACATTGTCGTTCGTATCCTGAAGGGCGAAAATCCGGGCGACATCGCGGTCAAGGTTGCGGCAGGCAGCGACCTCGTCGTCAACAAGAAGGCGGCAGAGAAGATGGGTGTCACGTTGCCGGAAGGCGTACTGAAGCGCGCTAACCGCGTCATCGAATAACTGCAGAGTCTGCGCTTTAATATTGCGCTCGGCCGCTCCTGTTTCTAAACGGGGGCGGTTTGATATTTTAAGACCCGTGAAAATACGGGCAGAAAGAAGAAAGGCGGGGCCTTGAGTCAGATTGCTTTTTGGGGAGCCGTGGAGCTGGGGCTGGTCTATGCCTTCGTCGCCCTTGGCGTCTATCTCGCCTTCCGCGTCCTCGATTTCCCGGACCTGACCGTCGACGGTTCCTTTCCTCTCGGTGCCGCGGTGACCGCTGTGCTGATCATCGCCGGCGTGAACCCCTGGCTTGCGGGTTTGGTCGCGATGGTGGCGGGTGCGGCCGCCGGCCTCGTGACGGCCATGCTCAACGTCCGCTTCAAGATCCTTAATCTGCTTGCCTCGATTCTCACCATGATCGGGCTCTTCTCGGTGAACCTGCGCGTCATGGGCAAGCCGAACGTGGCGCTGATCAATGCCGATACGATGATCAGCCCGTTCTTCGGCCACGGCCTGCGTGATTTCTACGTGCGTCCGCTATTCGTCGGGGCGCTGGTGATTGTTGCCGTGATCGTCGTCTGGCGCTTCCTCGAGAGCGACGCCGGGCTTGCGATGCGTGCGACCGGGGCCAACGCCCGGATGGCTCGCGCCCAGGGCGTCGATACCAACCGTCAGATCTATCTCGGCATGGCGATCTCGAATGCCCTCGTGGCTTTCGGCGGCGCGCTGTTTGCCCAGACCAACGGTTTTGCGGACGTCACCTCCGGCGTCGGCACGATCGTCGTCGGTCTCGCGGCGGTCATCATCGGCGAGACACTGCTTGGCCGCCGTGGGTTGCTGATCGCGCTGATCGGCTGCGTCTTCGGTTCGATCATCTATCGCATCGCCATTCAGCTTGCGCTCTCGACCGATTTCATCGGCCTGCAGGCTTCCGACCTCAATTTCGTGACGGCGGTTCTCGTGACGATCGCGCTCATCCTGCCCCGTCTTCGCCGTGGAGGAGCCGCATCGTGATCAGCGTCAAGGATATCAAGGTTGTCTTCGGCAAGGGAACGCCGCTCGAAAAGAAGGCGCTCAACGGCATCAGTCTGACGATCGAGCAGGGCTCCTTCGTCACTGTCATCGGTTCGAATGGCGCCGGTAAGTCCACACTGCTCGGCGTGCTCGCGGGCGACGTGCTGCCGAGCGAAGGCAAGGTGACGATCGGCTCCACCGATGTGACGCGCAAGCCGACGGCCGCGCGTGCCGGTCTCGTTGCACGTGTATTCCAGGATCCGCTGACCGGGAGCTGCGGCTCGCTGTCGATCGAAGAGAACCTTGCGCTCGCCGCCCGGCGCGGTGAGCGCCGCGGTCTTGTCGCAGCACTCGGCCTGAAGCGCCGCGAGCATTTCCGTGAACGCATCAGCGAGCTCAATCTCGGCCTCGAGAACCGCATGGCCGACCGCATGGACCTGCTGTCCGGCGGCCAGCGTCAGGCGGTTTCCCTTGTCATGGCGACGCTTGCCGGTTCGGAGGTATTGCTGCTGGACGAGCATACGGCAGCACTCGACCCCGGCATGGCGGAATTCGTCATGGGCCTCACAGACAAGATCGTGTCTGAGCGCAAGCTGACGACGCTGATGGTCACACATTCCATGCGCCAGGCCCTCGACTATGGTCACCGTACAGTCATGCTGCACGGCGGCGAGATCGTCCTCGACGTCAGCGGCGACAGCCGCAAGGACCTGCAGGTCGAGGATCTGATCGCGATGTTCCGCAAGATGCGCGGCCAGACGCTGGACGACGACGCGCTGTTGATCGGCTGAGCTCAGCTTCACCGAAATATTTTCGGAGCCATGTCGATCCGCTTGCATCCCGTTCGTTATCGGTCACCATCGCAATCAAGCGATGGTTGACCCGAGGAGACGGACAAATGAAATATATCGCGCTGATTTATATGGACCCGAACACGCGCACGCCGCCGGATTCGCCGGAATTCGGCAAGATGATGAGTGGTTATGCGGTCGCGACCGAGACCTACAAGAAGGACGGCGTCTGGGTTGGCGGCGACGCGCTGCAGCCGGTGACCACCGCCACGACCGTGCGGGTGCGAAACGGCAGGACCGAAACCATGGACGGCCCCTTCGCCGACACCAAGGAGCAGCTCGGCGGGTTTTATATTTTCGACTGCACCAATCTCGACGACGCGATCAAGTACGCCGCGATGATCCCGCATGCCGCCATGGGCAGTGTCGAGGTGCGGCCGATCATGGTCTTCGACCGCTGATGAGCGAATTTTCGGCGACGGCCCCGATTGCCGAAGCGATCGACAGGATCGCCCGGCAGGACGGTGGCCGTCTCCTCTCCAGCCTGGTGGGCTCGTTCCGGGATTTCCAGCTCGCCGAGGACAGCCTTCAGGACGCGCTGGAGTCCGCGCTCGTCCACTGGAACCGCAACGGCCTGCCGGCCTCGCCGAACGCCTGGCTGATGCAGGTCGCCCGCCGCAAGGCGGTCGACCGGCTGCGGCGCTCGGCCAATTTCCACGCGAAGTCGGCCGAGATCACCCATCTTATCGAACTCGAAAACACATCGCCCGTGACGGACGAGCCCGATCCGATCGGCGACGAGCGGCTGAAGCTGATTTTCGCCTGCTGCCATCCGGCGCTCGACCGGAAGACCTGCGTGGCGCTGACTTTGCGTTCCGTCTGCGGGCTGAAGACCGAGGAGATCGCCGATGCCTTCCTCGACCGGCATGAGGCCATGGCGCAACGGCTGGTGCGCGCCCGCGACAAGATCGCCAAGGCCGGCATCGCCTTTGAAGTGCCGGGGCCGGACGGTTGGGCGGCCCGGCTCGAAAGTGTGCTTGCCGTCGTCTATCTCATCTTCAACGAAGGATATGCGTCGGGGCGCGACAGCCATATCCGCGCCGATCTTTGCGACGAGGCGATCCGGCTCGGGCGGCTACTGACAGTGCTCCGGCCGGGCGAGCCGGAAATCGAGGGGCTGCTGTCGCTGATGCTCCTCCACCACGCCCGCCGGGCGGCGCGGATCGGTGACGGCGGCGAGATGCTGACGCTCGAAACGCAGGACCGCAGCCTCTGGGACCGGGAGGGGATCGCGGAGGGCGTCGCGCTGATCGAAGGGGCGCTCAAGCGCGGCCGGCCCGGACCATACCAGTTACAGGCGGCGATCATTGCCGTGCATGCGGAAGCGCCGAACTTCGCCGAGACGGACTGGCAGGAGATCGCCTGGCTCTACGCCGAGCTTGCCCGCACCGCCGACAACCCGGTCTACGAACTCAACCGTATCGTTGCGCTCTCCTATGTTGAAGGCCCGGCCGCGGCGCTTGCCTGTCTCAAGCCCATCGCCATGGCCCTGGTGCAATACCAGCCCTTCTATGCCGTGCAGGCGGATCTTCTGGCACGCGCCGGTCAGCTCGATCAGGCGAGGCTCGCCTATGTCAGGGCGATCGAGCTGTCGCAGTCCGATGCGGAGAAGCTGTTCCTGTCGCAGCGGCTCGAGGCGCTTGCGAGCGGATAGGGCGGCTCTATCGTCCCTGTGTCATGAAGATCTTCAAGGCGAAGATCGAGAAGACGCCGGCGAAGGTGTAGTCCATGCCACGCAGCACCTTCCTGTTCTTCTGCAGCCAGGAGGCTAGCCAATCGGCGGCGAAGACGACGCTGGCATTGACCGGCATGCCGATCAAAATGAAGCAGAAGCCGAGGAAGAGCAGCTTGTGCGTGACCGCCGGATCGCCGGCGCTGACGAACTGCGGCAGGAAGGTCATGAAAAAGATGATGACCTTGGGGTTCAGAAGGTTGACCCAGAAGCCGGAGGAGACGTTCGAAAGTGCCGTGCCTTTCGGTTCCTCGACCTTCGCGACCGTCAGCTTCGAACCGAAGCGGACCGCCTGGACGGCAAGCCAAAGGAGATAGGCCGCGCCCCCGGTCTTCAGGATGAGGAAGGCCGTCGGAGAGGCAGTGATCAGTGCCGAGATGCCGAAGGCGACCAGCATCGTGTGGACAACGATGCCGAGGCTCGTGCCGAGGACGACGAACAGCGCCGCCTTCTTTCCCTGCGCCAGCGCGCGACTGATGGACAGGGTCATATCGGGGCCGGGTGTCGCTGCAAGCAGAAGGGTCGCGGCAGCAAAGGCGAGAAGGGTGGCAAAGCTCGGCAGGAAGTCCATGGTACACTCTGAAAGCCGGAAAACGTCGATTGCTTTTATCCGGCTTCCAGAAAATGTCTAATCAAACCTTCTAATACGACCTATTCCTTCTGTTCGAGATAGGCCTTGAACTTGTCGGCATAATCCTTGTGCCAGCGCGACAGCGGCGGGCGGTTCTCGATGATGTCCCCCATCGCCCAGGCCATGCGGCGCTCGTCGAGCGGGCGGGGAACGTCGTTGTCGGGGCAGAGGATGTAGAAATCGCCGCGGCCCAGGCTTTCCACCATGAAGTCGACGGTCTGTTCGGGGGTCCAGGCGGCGGTCGGTTTCTCCGTGCGATCGCCCTTGGTCAGGCCGGTGAAGACAAAGCCGGGGATCAAGAGGTGGGCCGAAATCTTCGAACCCTCGGTATTGCGCAATTCGTGTTGCAGCGCTTCTGTGAAAACCTTCACCCCTGCCTTGGAGACGTTGTAGGCGGGATTTCCCGGAGGCGTCGTAATGCCCTGCTTCGAGCCGGTGTTGATGACAAGCCCCGGCTCGCCGTGGGCGACCATGCCTGGTCCGAAGACGCGCGTCCCATTGATGATACCGAGAAGATTGACGCCGAGGATATTGTCCCAGCTCGCCTGATTGCTGAAGATCGAAGTCTCGGGACCGATGCCGGCGTTGTTCATGAGCACGTGGACGCGGCCGAAGCGTTGAATGACGGCGCGTTCGAGGGCTTCCAGCGACGTCTTGTCGGAAACGTCCGTTTCGACAGCCATCACATGTTCCTGCCCTGCAATGGCTTCAAGCTCGCCGCGAGCCTTCGCAAGCCTGTCGCCGCCGAGATCGGCAATGACGACGTTCATGCCTGCCCTGGCGCAATGTTTCGCCGCTGCAAGGCCGATGCCGGATGCGCCACCGGTAATCACCGCAACGTTGGACTTCCTGAAAATCTCTTGAATATTCTTCATGGGACTGACCCTTCCTCAATCGTGGTCGTATGCTGCGTGATATGGGTGAGCGTGTCGCGCTGTCAAACGCAATGCGCTTCGGCAGCGGCAATCCTTGCCCTTGCGTCGTGTGACAATCTCGCTAAAAGTGCCCGCGACACCGGGCTTTGCGGGTAAGCCGCCGCCCATATGCAACGGACCCATCATCATGGCACCTTACAAAGACGTGAAGAAAGTCGTGCTCGCCTATTCGGGTGGCCTCGACACCTCGATCATCCTGAAGTGGCTTCAGACTGAGCTCGGCGCCGAAGTCGTGACCTTCACGGCTGACCTCGGCCAGGGCGAAGAGCTCGAGCCTGCGCGCAAGAAAGCCGAAATGCTCGGCATCAAGGAGATCTATATCGAGGACGTCCGCGAAGAGTTCGTGAAGGACTTCGTCTTCCCGATGTTCCGCGCCAATGCCGTCTATGAGGGCGTCTACTTGCTCGGCACCTCGATCGCGCGTCCGCTGATCTCCAAGCATCTGATCGACATCGCCCGCAAGACCGGCGCCGACGCGATTGCCCACGGCGCGACCGGCAAGGGCAACGACCAGGTTCGCTTCGAGCTTTCCGCTTACGCGCTGAACCCGGACATCAAGATCATCGCTCCGTGGCGCGACTGGTCGTTCAAGAGCCGTACCGACCTGCTCGAATTCGCCGAGAAGCATCAGATCCCGGTCGCCAAGGACAAGAAGGGTGAAGCGCCGTTCTCCGTCGATGCCAACCTGCTGCACTCCTCCTCCGAGGGTAAGGTGCTGGAAGACCCGGCGCAGGAGGCTCCCGAATACGTGCATATGCGGACCATCTCGCCGGAAGCCGCGCCTGACAAGGCAACCGTGATCAAGGTCGGTTTCGAAAAGGGTGACGCGGTTTCGATCAACGGCGTCCGCATGAGCCCGGCGACGCTGCTGGCGGCGCTCAACAATTACGGCCGCGACAACGGCATCGGCCGTCTCGACCTCGTCGAGAACCGCTATGTCGGCATGAAGTCGCGCGGCGTCTATGAAACGCCCGGCGGCACGATCCTGCTTGCCGCGCACCGCGCAATCGAGTCCATCACGCTCGACCGCGGCGCAGCCCATCTGAAGGATGAGCTGATGCCGAAATATGCCGAGCTCATCTATTACGGCTTCTGGTTCTCGCCGGAGCGCGAAATGCTGCAGGCCCTCATCGACAAGAGCCAGGAGCATGTCGAGGGCGAAGTAACGCTGAAGCTCTATAAGGGCAATGTCATGGTCACCGGCCGCGAGAGCCCCAAGTCGCTCTATTCGGACAAGCTGGTCACCTTCGAG
The DNA here is from genome assembly GCF_056755095.1 of Rhizobium sp. SVR5-9E. Classification (NCBI taxonomy): domain Bacteria; kingdom Pseudomonadati; phylum Pseudomonadota; class Alphaproteobacteria; order Hyphomicrobiales; family Rhizobiaceae; genus Rhizobium; species Rhizobium sp. SVR5-9E. The sequence goes on from NZ_JBNDHS010000027.1 coordinate 20,628, forward strand.
GACGACCAGGGCGCCTACGACCAGAAGGACGCCGCCGGCTTCATCAAGCTCAATGCGCTGCGCCTGCGCACGCTCGGCAAGCGCAACCTCAAGAGCTGACTGCGCCCACCTGCTTGACAAAGAGGCCCGCCGGTTTGCGCCGTGCGGGCCTTTTCTTTTGGTTGCAGTGACGCTTGACGGATTGCAGGGCTAGCATAGTCTACGGCCATCGTCCCTCGGAGCCTCTCATGACGCAATCGCTTCTTCTCGGCGCCTTTCTGGCAGCGCTCTTTTACGTGCTCATCCCGGGTCCGGCTTTCCTGCAGCTACTTGGCATCGGTGCCGGGCAGGGGCGCAAGGCCGGTGCATTCTTCATGATGGGCCATCTGGTCGGCGATATTCTCTGGTCGGCGCTCGCCTTGATCGCAATCGTCGGCGCGAGGACGATTGGCACCTTCGTCTTCGATCTGCTCGGGCTGCTTTGTGGCTTCTATCTCGCCTGGATCGGCCGGAGCGCCGTCACGGCAAAACCCAAGGGCGACGGGCAGGCTCTGGTAAAGGTGGAGCGGCCTTTCCGCCGCGGGCTGGTCTTCGGCGTGACCAATCCGAAAGGCTATCCAGTGGCACTTGCGACTTTCACGGCGTTGGTTGCCGGTTCGGCCGGGGCGCTCGACTTCGAGGCTTTGCCGTTGCTGCTCAGCGTCTCTTTCGTGGGTTTCGTAACCGCCGACATCATCCTAATTGCGATCATCGGCGCAGGCGCCGTGCGCCGCTTCTACCGCGCGCATGAACGGCTGATCGTCCGCTGCTCCGGTGTTCTCTTTATGGGATTTGCTGTTCAGGCGCTATGGCATGCAACGCCCGGCCTGCTTGGATGGCGACGGGCCTAGAGTATCCCGCACTCTGGCGGACTCGTCTAAGTGCAGAACAGACGCTCTAGGAGAGCGTCCTTTATGCGTCCATTCTGACACGCGGTGCTCTAGGCATCGCTTAGGAAATCGACAACGGACTGCATCGTCCTTGCCGCCGCCGGATCGCCGATCGATGTCTCGATCTCCAGCTGATTCCGGAAATAATCGAGAAAATCGAAGCTCGTCCCATCCGTGACGTGCGACAGATCGATGAGATTGCCGCGGGCATCGATGGCATGCATCGGCAGCGGTTCGGAGAGCGCGGCAAAGGTGTCCTGGTTGATGACACCGCTATCGAAGCTCCGGCGGGCAAAGTTGCGTAATTCGCCAGGAGTGATCGATGCGAAGTTCGGTCCGCCGGCAGCTTCTTCTATCTGGAATGGCGCGGAATGGCCGGAGGCTGGCGCAACTGCAAAATCAGCGGTCTTCGAGTTTTTCGCATTATTGGCATTATTCTTATAGAGCAAATTCTGAGAAGACCGCAGAGAAAAGATTTCCATGCGAATGCCCTTTGTTACTATGGCGCAAAAACTATCGCCATGGTTGCGGGGGCGTCAATCGTGGACACACGCCAAAATATCGTCTGCCGGCGTTCATCCCCAACTTACCGCGACGCAACATGCGCCGGTAGTCGCGACGCGCCATACCAATCGGCCAGGCCTTTGCCTATATAGGCAGGCGCAACAGTTTCAGAGGATCTGCGATGCCTTCCACACCAGAGTTCAACCCGGCGCTCGTCAACTGGAATGGGCTTCATGGCCTGCCGCGCTTCGACGCGCTGAACGACGGCGACTTTGCCGCGGCCTTCGATGCCGCCCTCGGATCCCATGACAAGGAGATCGATGCGATCGCCGGGAATCCGGAAGAGCCGACATTCGACAATACGATCGTCGCGCTGGAAGTCGCAGGTGACGAGCTTTCGCGCATTTCCGCACTGTTCTGGAATCGCGCCGGTGCGCACACCAACGATACGATCCAGGCGCTGGAACGCGATATCTCGCCGAAGATGTCGCGCCACTATTCCAAGATCGGGATGAACGCCCCGCTCTTTGGGCGCATCGATACGCTTTGGGAGAAGCGGGAGAGCCTCGGGCTGAGCCTCGAGCAGACGCGCGTGCTGGAGCGGCGCTGGAAGAGTTTCGTGAAATCGGGTGCCAAGCTGCCGAAGGCCGAGCAGGAGAAGCTCGCTGCCATCGACGAGAAGCTTGCGGCTCTCAGCACGCAGTTCGGCCAGAACGTGCTGGCCGACGAGAAGAGCTGGGCACTGGTCCTCTCCGAAGGGCCGGAACTCGAGGGCATTCCGGACTTTCTGAAGGACGCCATGGCGGCGACGGCGCGCGAAAGAGGCGAAGAGGGGAAATTTGCGGTCACCCTGTCGCGCTCGATCATCGAGCCGTTCCTGACCTTTTCCGGGCGGCGCGATCTGCGCGAGCAGGCCTTCAAGGCTTGGGTCGCTCGCGGCGAGAACGGGGGCGAGACGGATAACCGCGACATCATCCGCGAGATGCTGGCCCTTCGCGGCGAGGTGGCGCAACTCCTCGGTTATGGCAATTTCGCAGAACTGAAGCTCGACAATACGATGGCGAAGACACCGGCCGCGGTGAGTGGTCTGCTGCGTTCGGTCTGGGCAAGGGCCGTCATCCGGGCACATCAGGAGGAGGACGACATCGCCGCGCAGATCGCCGAAGAAGGCAAAAACCACGAAGTCATGCCCTGGGACTGGCGCCACTATGCCGAGAAGATTCGCGCACAGCGTTTCAATTTCTCCGAAACGGAGCTGAAGCCCTACCTGCAGCTCGAAAAGATCATCGAGGCCTGCTTCGATGTCGCCGGCCGTCTTTTCGGCATTCGCGCCGTCGAGAAGAAAGGCGTTGCCGCCTATCATCCGGATGTGCGTGTTTTCGAAATTCGCGATCGTGAAGACAAGTTGATTGCGCTTTTCATGGGCGACTATTTCGCCCGTAGTTCCAAGCGCTCCGGTGCCTGGATGAGCGCTTTCCAGTCGCAGCACAAGCTCATGATGAAGAATGGGCAAAAGGGCGAACTGCCGATCATCTACAACGTCTGCAACTTCGCAAAACCCGCAGAGGGCAAGCCGGCTCTGCTTTCGCTGGACGATGCCCGAACGCTTTTCCATGAATTCGGCCATGCGCTGCATGGCATGCTGTCCAACGTGACCTATCCGTCGGTGTCGGGCACGAGCGTCTCGCGCGACTTCGTCGAACTGCCGTCGCAACTCTACGAGCACTGGCTGACGGTGCCGGCAATCCTCAAGCAATATGCCGTGCATTTCGAAACCGGCGAACCCATGCCCCAGGAGCTGCTTGGCAAGGTGCTTGCGGCGCGCACCTTCAACGCCGGGTTCAACACCGTCGAGTTCACGTCGTCCGCCATCGTCGATATGGAATTCCATACGCGCGATACGGTGGAAGACCCGATGGCGCTGCAAAAGCAGGTGCTTGCCGAACTCGGGATGCCGAAGTCTCTGGTGATGCGCCACGCCTCGCCGCACTTCCAGCACATCTTCTCCGGCGGTTATTCGGCCGGATATTACTCCTACATGTGGTCGGAGGTGCTCGATGCGGACGCATTCGCCGCTTTCGAGGAAACCGGCGACGCATTCAGCAGCGGGATGGCGCAGAAGCTCAAGGACAACATCTATTCCGTCGGCGGCTCGATCGATCCGGAAGATACGTACAAGGCCTTCCGCGGCAAGCTGCCGAGCCCGGATGCGATGCTCGTCAAGAAAGGACTTGCGACATTCGAAGAACTATCCGGCAGCGATGCTTGATAGAGCATGTATCGCGCATTTTAGATGCGCAACGGCTAAAGTATTGACGGGCGGCAACGTTGTCACATGACTGTCATTAAACCTTAATAAGCAACCGGCATCGATTTCAACCGATGCCGGTTTTTTCATGACTCCACAACCTTCAGAGCTCTCTGCCGCCGTTTCGACGGCCGGCGTCGAGTTGCACTATGGGGCTACGCCTGTTCTGAAGGGCATCGACATTTCGCTCTCCAGGGGCAAGACGCTTGCGCTCCTAGGCCCGTCCGGCTGCGGAAAGACAACCTTGCTGAGGCTCGTCGCCGGGCTGCTCGCGCCGACGAAGGGCTCCGTCTCCATCGCCGGCCGTATCGTCGCGGATGCAGCAAGTGGGGCTTTCTCGCCGCCTGAAAAGCGCAATCTCGGGATGGTCTTCCAGGACTATGCGCTCTGGCCGCATCTGACGGTGGACGGGAACGTCTCCTTCCCCCTCGAAATGCGCGGTATCGGCAAGGCAGAACGGCAGGAGCGGACGATGCGTGCGCTAGAGCGCGTGGGCCTCGCTGCCCTTGCCGATCGGCGGCCGAGCGATCTTTCCGGCGGCCAGCAGCAGCGCGTGGCGATTGCCCGGGCCATCGTCGCCGAGCCGCAGCTCATCCTCTTCGACGAGCCGCTGTCCAATCTCGACCGGGAACTGCGCGAGAACATGGTCGGCGAACTCGCCGAACTGATCGCCACACTCGGCCTGACGGCAATCTACGTTACCCATGATCATAGCGAAGCGCTGACGCTGGCCGATGATGTCGCCGTCATGCGCGGCGGCTTAATCGAGCAGCTGGCATCGCCGGATGTGCTGATCGAGAAGCCCGCTACGCCTGAGGTCGCCGACTTCCTGCGCCTCGGGGGTGTAGCCGAGCTCGAATATCGCGATGGACATTGGTTCTTCAAAGGAAGCGGCGTTGCGCTGCTGCGCGGTGCGGATGGCGTCGATTGCTCGGTGCGCGTCCTCATTCCTACTGCGTCGATCACAACAAGTGAGATTTTGCCGGGAACGCTTGCCGCGACGGTGCTGCGCTCGCAGTTCCGCGGCGACGGGCATCTTGCGACCGTCTCCCTGGTTGGCGCGGAAGCCATCGAATTGCAGGTTTTAAGCCGCGCCAAGCTGCGACCCGGCGAAGGTATCGGTCTGTCGATCGATCCAGGCCAGATCCGCTGGTTCGGCACTCAAGTTTATTTGTCCAAAAAGGAGAAATTGGAGCATGTTTAAGTCGTTGAAGAGCATCACTTTTGGCGTTGTTGCCGCCGCCCTGATGGCCGGCGTCGCCCATGCCGATGTCACCGTTTATACCGCTGGCCCGCAGAGCCTGATCGACAAGCTGTCTGCCGGCTTCACCAAGCAGACCGGCGTCAAGGTCAACGTCTTCCAGGCAACGACCGGCAAGGTCATGGCCCGCATTGAAGCCGAAGCCGCAAACCCGGTCGTTGACGTCGTGATCTCGGCTTCCTGGGATACGGCCAACGACTTCGCCAAGCGCGGCTGGCTGGTCAACTATACGAGCCCGAATGCCACCAAGGTTCCGGACTTCCTGAAGTCCGAAGGCGCCGTTGCCCAGGGCATCTCGGCTCTCGGCATCGTCTGGAACTCCAAGAGCGGCACGCCGAAGCCGGCCGAATGGGCTGACCTGACGAAACCGGAATACAAGGACCTCGTCAACATCCCGGATCCGGCCCAGTCCGGCTCGTCCTTCGAACTGACCGCGGCTCTCGCCGGCCAGGATGACTGGAAGCTCTTCAAGGACCTGCAGGCTAACGGCGCAATCATCGCCGGCGCAAACGCCGATGCCCTGAACCCGGTTCTGCAGGGTGCAAAGGCGGTCGTCTTCGGTGCTGTCGACTACATCGCTCTGGCCGCCCAGAAGAAGGGCGAGAACATCGAAGTCGTGTTCCCCAAGTCCGGCACGGTCATCGCGCCGCGTCCGGCCATGATCATGAACTGGTCCAAGAACCAGGACGACGCCAAGAAGTTCATCGACTACATGCTGTCTGACGAAGGCCAGAAGCTGGTTGCCGGTGAAATGCTGATGCCGTCCCGCACGGACGTCGCCGCCAGCCGCCCGCTGATCAGCGACCTCACGCTCCTGAAGTACGATACGGCTGCTGTCTACGGCAAGCGCAAGGAAACGCTGAAGGCCTTCGCCGATCTCTACGGCGCCAAGTAAGGCCAGGCAGATGAGAGGAAACGGCATAGCATCGGCCCGAAAATCGGAATCGATTTTCGGTAAGCACGATGCTTAGATTCAGGAAATTAGAGCGTCCTTTGCGCGTCCGAATGGACGCGCGGCGCTCTAACGGCACGGCTCCGGCCGCCTGGCTGGCAACAGCGGGTCTTGTTCTCGTCGTCGCCGTTCCCTTCGTCGCGGTGATGCTGCAAGGCATCTTCCCCGAACTCGGACAGGGCTCCTTCGCGAGCCCTTTCTCTTCACTTTATGCAACGCTCGCCGACAGTTCGCTCATCCGTATGGGCGGCAACACCATCCTGCTCGGCGGCTGCGTGGTGCTCGCCTCGGCGCTGGTCGCGGTACCGCTCGGCGTGTTTCGCGCCCTTTATAGAATCCCGTTTGCGCCTCTCTGGGACGTGCTGCTGCTCGTGCCCTTCATGATCCCGCCCTATATTGCGACACTCGGCTGGATCATGACCCTGCAGCCGCGCGGTTACCTGCAGCAGCTCGTTGGCTTCAATCTCGCGCCCTTCCTCTTTTCGCTGTTCGGCATGACGCTGGTCATGGCCTTCAACACGTTCCCGGTCGTCTATTTCGCGGTGTCGCGCACGGTCGAAGCCGTGGGCGCGCGTTACGCCGATGTCGGCCGCGTCTTCGGTGCGAGCCCGGCGCGCGCCTTCAGGCGCATCACGCTGCCGCTTTCGGCTCCGGGTCTCACGGCAAGCCTGATGCTGGTCTTTGCCGCTGCGATCGAGGAATACGGCACGCCGGCCGCGCTTGGCCGCCGTGCCGGCTTCCAGGTGCTGGTCACCGGCATCGACCTGCGCGTCACCGACTGGCCGATCGACCTGCCGGGGGCGGCGATCCTGTCCCTCGTGCTGGTCGCCATGTCGCTGGTGACTTTCCTGCTGCAGCGCTGGATCCTGTCGCGCCGCTCCTATCAGACGGTCGGCGGCAAGCCGACGGCAAAGGACAAGCGGCCGCTCGGCGCGCTGAAGATCCCCGTCATGGTCGCTTTTGCGGTCGTTGCCTTCCTGGCGACCGGCGTGCCGCTGCTGGCGATCCTTGCGACCGCCCTGGCGCGGACGATCTCCGGCGGGCTTGCCTTCGACAATGTCAGCCCCAACAACTTCATCGCGGTGTTCAGCAACAGCGCCGGCGCGGTAACGGCGCTCATCAACAGCTTCTCGCTCGGCATCGGCACGGCGCTGATCACCGGCCTGATCGGTGTCACGGCTGCCTATACGGTGGTCAAGACGAAGATCTCCGGCCGTATGGCCATCGACATCATGACCATCCTGCCGAACGCGCTGCCGGGCATCGTCGTGGCTGTCGGGCTGATCCTCGCCTGGAACATGCCGTGGTTGCCGGCGACGCCCTACAACACGGCCTTTATCCTGCTGCTTGCCTATTGCTGCATCCTGCTGCCGCAGCCGGTGCGCTACACGACGGCGGCCTTCCAACAGATCGGCGACAATCTGGAGGCTGCCGCCCGCGTCTGCGGCGCCAGCGGTGTCACGGCCTTCCGGCGCATTCTCCTGCCGCTAGTCTTTCCGAGCCTTGCCTCCTCCATGTTGCTGGTCTTCGCGCTCGCCTCGCGCGAACTCGTCGCTTCGGTCGTCGTCGCTCCGGTCGGCATGCAGACGATCGCCACCTTCATCTGGCGCCAGTTCGAGCAGGGATCGATCGGGCTCGGCATGGCCATGGCCTTCATCGCCATCTGCATCACCACGCTGCTGCCGCTTCTTCTTCTCACCCTTCTGCGCCGTAGCGGACTGGTGGCGGAATGACCGGCAGCGCAGCATCCCGGCAGCGGCGCCCAAGGCCATCACTTAACAAAACTGTCGTTGAAGTTTCGAAAAACCGTCATGCCGCCTTCAAGAGGATGACATCACGGCGGCCATAGGTTCGGCGCGTGAGGCTCGCTCCCGTTCTCGCAAGCCGGACACATCTTGGCATGAAATTGACTGAAACGACCCGTCGACGCTTTCTTGCATCCATGGGAGCGGTGTGGGGGGATTTGCGGCGGCAGGGTTGGCTATGCCCTACTATGCGCGTGGTTCCTCAAGTCGTCCTATGTTCACGTCTGGCGTCCAGTCCGGCGATATTGGTGCCCGCTCCGGCATGATTTGGACGCAGGTGGACCGACCCGCGCGTCTCTACATCGAGTACTCGACGAGCAACAGGTTCGCCAATGCCGTGCGGGTGACGCCCATCGACGTCACACCGCAAACTGGCCTTGCTGGAAAGCTGCTGCTTCAAGATCTCCCGCCCGATCAGGAGATTTTCTATCGCTTCCAAGCGGCGGACCTACAGGACGTCAACGATCTTTCGGAGCCCATCCTGGGCCAGTTTCGCACCGCGCCCTCGCAGAAGCGCAGCATTCGCTTCGCATGGTCGGGCGATACGGCGGGCCAGGGTTGGGGCATCGATGACGAAGGCATGCGAACCTATGCGACGATCGCCTATCACCGTCCGGATTTCATGGTCCACTCGGGCGACACGATCTATGCCGACAACCCGATCCCTGACGAGATCAAGCTGCGGGATGGAGGTCTTTGGAAAAACAGGATCGTCACGGAGGCGAAGCGGGAGATCGCCCAGACGCTCGACCAGTTTCGCGGGCAATGGGCCTATAACCTGCTCGATGATCATGTAAAGGAGCTGAATGCGGCCTGTCCCGTCTTTTATCAATGGGACGACCATGAAGTCCTGAACAACTGGTCGCCATCGACCAACCTTCGCGATGACAATCGCTATACGGAAAAGTCCATTTCGACGCTGGCAGCACGCGCAAGCCGCGCCTTCCACGAGATGACGCCGATCCGCTATGTCGCCGAAGAGCCTGGCCGCATCTACCGCAAGGTGTCCTATGGCCCTCTGCTTGACCTCTTCTTCGTGGATTTGCGCTCCTATCGAGGACCGAACAGTCACGACGTTGATCCCGCCGTTTCCGACGGTTCGCGTCTGCTGGGAGAGCGTCAGGTGGCATGGCTGAAGCGGGAGCTGGTTCGCTCGACGGCAACCTGGAAGGTGATTGCCTGCGACCTGCCGATCGGGTTGGTGATCTGGGACGACTACGGCCATCGGCGTGGAAGCGAGTCGATCTCGAACGGCGAGAATGGCGCGCCGCTCGGTCGAGAGTTGGAGTTTGCCGATTTGCTGCGGTTCATCCGCGATGCCGGCCTATCCAACATCGTTTGGCTCACAGCCGACGTGCACTACGCCGCGGCCCACTACTACGATCCCGGCAAGGCGAAGTTCAAGGAGTTCCTGCCATTCTGGGAGTTTGTGGCTGGGCCGCTCCATTCGGGAACCTACGGCCCGCAGCAACTGGACATGACGTTTGGGCCGGAGGTGAGATTCATGAAGGCAGCGCCTGGCGGTGCAGAGCAGAATCTTCCGCCATCGGCCGGCATGCAATTCTTCGGCTTGGTCGATATCGATGGGCAGACCGAGCAACTGACGGTACGGCTGATGGACCGGAACGATACCGAGCTGTGGCGGACGGTTATCGACCCGCAATATCTGAGCTAGGCTTGCGCATGGCACCTATCCGTTGCCCCCCCTTTCGCAAACGCGAAAAACCCTGTATGAGCGCGCCAAACGTAATTGGCGCATTCTCCCAACGTAGCGCCTTAGCCTCAGAGATCTAAACATATGGCACTTCGCAACATCGCGATCATCGCGCACGTTGACCATGGCAAGACCACCCTGGTGGATGAGCTTCTGAAACAATCCGGTTCGTTCCGCGAGAACCAGCGCGTTGCAGAACGCGTCATGGACTCCAATGACCTGGAAAAGGAACGCGGCATCACCATTCTCGCCAAGGCGACCTCGGTCGAGTGGAAGGGTGTCCGCATCAACATCGTCGACACCCCCGGCCACGCCGATTTCGGTGGCGAAGTTGAGCGTATCCTCTCGATGGTGGACGGCGCGATCGTTCTCGTCGATGCTTCCGAAGGCCCGATGCCGCAGACGAAGTTCGTCGTCGGCAAGGCGCTGAAGGTCGGTCTTCGCCCGATTGTCGCGATCAACAAGATCGACCGTCCGGACGGCCGCCACGAGGAAGTCATCAACGAAGTCTTCGACCTCTTCGCAAACCTCGATGCGACCGACGAGCAGCTTGACTTCCCGATCCTCTACGGTTCGGGCCGCGATGGCTGGATGAACGTCAACCCGGAAGGCCCGAAGGACCAGGGTCTCGCACCACTTCTCGACCTCGTGCTCGAGCATGTTCCGGAGCCGACGGTCCACGAGGGCCCGTTCACGATGATCGGCACGATCCTCGAAGCCAACCCCTTCCTCGGCCGCATCATCACCGGCCGCATCAATTCCGGCTCGATCAAGCCGAACCAGGCCGTCAAGGTTCTGCATGCCGACGGCAAGACCATCGAAACCGGCCGTATCTCCAAGATCCTCGCCTTCCGCGGCATCGAGCGTCAGCCGATCGAAGAAGCGCATCAGGGCGACATCGTCGCGATTGCCGGCCTCTCCAAAGGCACGGTCGCCGATACCTTCTGCGACCCCGCCGTGACTCAGCCGCTGCAGGCGCAGCCAATCGATCCGCCGACCGTCACCATGTCCTTCATCGTCAACGACAGCCCCTATGCAGGCACCGAAGGCGACAAGGTCACGTCACGCGTCATTCGCGACCGCCTGTTCAAGGAAGCGGAAGGCAACGTCGCGCTGAAGATCGAAGAATCCTCCGAGAAGGATTCGTTCTTCGTCTCCGGCCGCGGCGAATTGCAGCTTGCCGTTCTGATCGAAACGATGCGCCGTGAGGGCTTCGAACTGGCCGTGTCGCGTCCGCGCGTCGTCATGCACAAGGATGAAGCGACCGGCGACATGATGGAGCCGATCGAGGAAGTCGTCATCGACGTCGATGAAGAGCATTCCGGCATCGTCGTCCAGAAGATGTCGGAGCGTAAGGCCGAAATGGTCGAGCTGCGTCCGTCCGGCGGCAACCGCATCCGTCTGAAGTTCTTCGCGCCGACACGCGGCCTGATCGGTTACCAGTCGGAACTGCTGACGGACACGCGCGGCACCGCCGTGATGAACCGCCTTTTCCATGACTACCAGCCGTACAAGGGTGAAATCGGCGGCCGCGTCAACGGCGTGCTGCTGTCCAACGACAATGGCGAAGCCGTTGCCTACGCCCTGTTCAACCTGGAAGACCGCGGCCCGATGATCATCGACGCCGGCGAGAAGGTCTATGCGGGCATGATCATCGGCATCCATAGCCGCGACAACGACCTCGAGGTCAACGTGCTGAAGGGCAAGAAGCTGACGAACATCCGCGCCGCCGGCAAGGACGAAGCCGTCAAGCTGACGCCGCCGATCCGCATGACGCTCGACCGCGCGCTCTCCTGGATACAGGACGACGAATTGGTCGAAGTGACGCCGAAATCGATCCGTCTGCGCAAGATGTACCTGGACCCGAACGAGCGCAAGCGTTTCGAAAAGGCCAAGTACGCTTAAGCAACTGAAGTCTTTCAGCCTTTAATGACCCCGGCCATCGCGCCGGGGTTTTTTATTTGTGCGCTTCACCGAATCTTGCTTGTCGCAATAGTTAAAAAAGCGTTAAATTTTGCTCCATCGTCCACATGTTAAGTCTGTGGGCAACCGGCCGAAACGCATGATCGCGTATGGTTAATTGCCCGCTGGAAGACCAGAGTAAGCGTTATGAAGACGTTGTCGATCGATGTCCGGCGGGCAGAACCGCACGATGCGCGCGCCATATCAGAGGTGCATCGCCTCGCCTGGCAGCATACCTATGCCGGGATCATTCCGCATCGCGCGTTGACACAGATGATCGAACGCCGCGGCGAGAACTGGTGGCGCAAGGCGACGCGTGGACCGGCAACACTGCTTGTTCTCGACGTTGCTGGCACGGTCGCCGGCTATGCCACGCTCGGCCTTAACCGGGCGCGCGCATTGCCGCAGGAAGGCGAGATCTACGAACTCTATCTTCGTCCGGAGTATCAGGGGATTGGTCTTGGCCGAATGTTGTTCGGCGAGGCACGGCGGCTTCTGAAATCGCTCGGCTGCAAAGGTCTCGTCGTCTGGTGCCTGGAGGAAAACGAGAATGCCAGCCAGTTCTATCGCGGCCATGGCGGTATCGACTTCTGTGAAGGCATCGAAAACTTCGATCACAGGCAGCTGAAGAAAATCGGCTTCATCTGGAACTGAGAAGCGCAGGCGCCGGCCTTTTAAAAACGCCATTCAAAAACAACGTAACGCCTTGAAGTGGTTGGGCAAACGCCTTGCCCGTTTCTCAACGTTGCAGAATGCATCCTACAGAAGACGGACGCCTCGTGTTGCGCTGCGGAATGAAACAGACTATTTGGCTGCGAACCGTTCACTTTGTTGGAGTTTCGAATGCGCATAGACGCTGTTTCAATCGGCAAGAATCCACCTGAGGACGTTAACGTCATCGTTGAGGTCCCGGTCGGCGGTCACCCCATCAAGTACGAGATGGACAAGGAAGCCGGCACGCTGGTTGTTGACCGCTTCCTCTATACGCCGATGACCTATCCCGGCAATTACGGCTTCGTGCCGCACACGCTCTCGGAAGACGGCGATCCGATCGACGTGCTGATCGCCAGCACGCGCCCGCTGGTCCCGGGCTGCGTCATCAATGTCCGCCCGATCGGCGTTCTGAAGATGGAAGACAATTCCGGCAAGGACGAGAAGATCATCGCTGTCCCTTCGCCGAAGCTGACGCTGCGCTACGAGAAGGTGAAGGACTATACCGACCTTCCGGAAATCACGCTGAAGCAGATCGAGCACTTCTTCGCGCACTACAAGGACCTGGAACCCGGCAAATGGGTGAAGATCTTCGGCTGGGGCGATTCGAAGGAAGCAGGCCAGCTGATCCTCGAGGCCGTCGAGCGCGCCAAGAAGGCGAATTAAGCCGATTACGGCTTGAGAAGAATTTCGAGCCTTTCGACCAAATCCTCCGGGTCACCTTCGATCCGGAGGATTTTTTTGCGCGCTGTATCGCCTGATATCAGTTCGATCGAGGATTTCGGAATGCCGAGCGCTTTGGAGAGAAGCGCGATCAGCGCCTTGTTGGCTTTTCCCTTTTCGGGGACTGCCGTGACGCGGGCCTTCAGATGACTCGCGCCGTCTCCCTCGGTCTCGATACCATCGATCGCATCGCGCCCGCCGTTCGGCGTGAGCCGTATGGTGAGGCGGACGTGGTCATCGAAAATCTTCCAGGCGGAGGTCACGCCACCAGCGGGAAAATCGTGTTCCACATGAAGGAGCGCAGGAAGAAGATGATCAGCAGCAGGATGATTGGCGAGATGTCTATGCCGCCCAGATTGGGCAGCAAACGGCGGATCGGCCGGAGCAGCGGTTCGGTGACATTGTAGAGGAACATGCCGACCGAATTGACGAACTGATTGCTGGAGTTGATGACGTTGAAGGCGTAAAGCCACGAGAAAATGGCGCTAGCAATCAGCACCCAAGTGTAAAGATTCAAAGCCAAATCAATGGTTTGAAAGAGGGCAATCATCGTCGTCTCCAGTTCGTTGCTGACAGACATGTAGCCATTGGCGGCTAAACGGGCAAGTGCCGCGTAAAAACGGGTGGTGAATCGCGTTTTTACGCGTGCCAGAGGCTCGTCGAACGCATCGTTCAGCAGCAGAGAAGGGTGACGGCAGGATCTTGTTCGTTGGGGATCAAAAGGGGAGCGAGCGGGGGTGCGCTTAAGCGGGGAGCGCAGCCATTGAGCTCGGTGCGGTCTTTGCCGTCTTGCCTTCGAAGACGATATCGAGAAATTCGTTGAGCCATGCCTTGAGTGGCGCGTCGAAAAGCATGCGCCCTTCGAGATGCTCACGCCCCTGCTGCGCATTGGGCAGGATGAAGCGATGGGCGCCATGGACGACCCAGCGATGCATCATTACGCGAGTGAGCTCCGCATGGAACTGCAGCGCCCAGGCATTGCGGTTGTAGCGAAAGGCCTGGTTGGGATAGGTATCACCTTCCGCGAGCAGGTCAGCGCCGTGCGGCAGATCGAAGCCTTCACGATGGAAGTGATAGACCATCTTCGGCCAGTGCATCAGCAGCCGGCCCTTTTCGGTCGGTCGCAGCGGATACCAGCCGATCTCGGTCGAGCCGTCGGTATTTGGCTGAACCTTGCCGCCGAGATGGCGTACGAGCATCTGTGCTCCAAGGCAGATACCGAGCAGCGGCCGGTTCTCTTTGAGCGGAATGTCCATCCAGTTGATCTCTGTCTTGACGAAATCGTCCGGATCGTTTGCGCTCATTGGTCCGCCGAACACCACCGCTCCGGCATGGCCTTCGAGCGTGGTCGGCAGCTTGTCGCCCAGAGCAGGGCGGCGCATGTCAAGGCGATAACCCTTCTCGACTAGGAGCTGACCGACGCGACCGGGGCTGGAGTGCTCCTGGTGCAGAACGATCAGGACCGGGCGTTTGTCGCGGCTGAGCGGGCGGTCAATCGGCGTCATCTTGCTGTACCACCGCATGGGTCACGCGGGCGGCGGCCTCCTGACGCTTCTGGATGCGCTCGCGGGAGGAGACGCCGAGCAGGTCGGCGATCCGCCAGATGACGTGGTCCTCCATCTCGCTGCGCTCGCCATCGGCATAGACGATATCCCAAAGGATGCCGATGAGTTCCAGCCGCTGCTCGGTGTTGAGATGGCGCTTTAGATCCGATGTGAAGTGATAGTAGTCAACAGCGGTGCTTTCCGCTTCCTGCGCGGCTGCGATCACCCCGTCCAGCTGCTTTCCGTCGAGACGATATTGCTCCTTCAGCAGTTTGCGCAGCCGCTTCTTTTCGCTGTCTTTGATTTTGCCGTCAGCTTCCATCACCTGCATGCAGAGAGCGGCAACGGCGATGCGCGGATCGTCAGGATCGAAACCCTTCTTGGGATTGTCGGCAGTGATGTTGTGGAGGAATGCCTGAAAACGTTCGAACATGCGGATTTTCGTTCCATTCAGAAAAGGCGAAGCCGTGTCTTGGGTTCCGCGCTTGTATTGTGAACGCCAGGATCATCCGGCATTCCATAATAGGGTTGTGGTTCTGGCTGCTCATGAACCACAGCCGCGTTGGCCGGCTTCGGCGCGGAAGCCGGTGCCGGGCGCGCTGCCTCGGCAATCGTTGCGGCGCGCTCCAGCTCGATGATTCGATGGTCGTTAGCCGCGCTTTCCGACCGTGTCCCGCGCACGGGCGGCAGGGTTTTCAGCGCGGTATCGATGGAGACGGTGGAGCCTTCCTCGACCGGTCCTTCGAGTTGGCCAAAGGGCGCCTTCCACTCGAAGGCGTCGAGACGGCCGGTGACGGGTGAGACAGGAAGCCATTTATCCGAAACGAAACCGTCGGCGACCCAAGCCGGATCGCGAGGAGCCTTCAGCGCTTGGGCCAGCCAATGGCGGACGCGACCCTGGTCGCCGGTGTCGGCTTCTTCGATATCGGCAAGCAGCAGGAAGGCTGCTTCCCGCGGCTGCATGCGGGCAGCGGCTTCGGCCTTGGCCCGCGCCTTGGTGAAGTCCCTCGCATCGAGCGCCGCCTGCGCCACGACGAGGAGCGATTCGACGTTGTTTGGGCGCAAGGCCTCCAGCCGCTCAGCGCGTTTCAGGCGATCAACCGTGGAATCGCCGCTTCGGGCGAGAACATAGGCCTGGCCGACCTCGGGATGCGGTTCTGCCCTCCATGCCTGCTCGAGGACCGTGGCAGCCTTGCGCACTTTGTCTTCGCGAAAAAGCGCCTTGGCGGCAATAATGGCCGCCGGCCGGAAATCCGGGACGAGTTTCAGTGCGTATGTCGCGTCGTCGCGTGCGCCGGCAGGGTCGCTTTCCAGCTTGTCGTCGGCGCGAGCCGTGAGCAGGACCCCTCGCAGGCGGTCCGCCTCCTGCTTTTCGATGACACGGGCGGCTTTCTGACGGTCGAGAAGGCGAATGGCATCGTCCCAGTGGCCGGCCTGGCTGCGATACTCCAGCGTCGCCTGAGCTGCCCAGGGCAGATAGGGCGCGGTGTCGGCCGCCTTTTCGGCATATTGGCGCGCGGCCTCGTTGGCGCCGAGGCGTTTAGCTTCGAGATAAAGCCCGCGAAGGCCGAGTTCACGCGTTTCCGGATCGTTGGCCATGGCCTCGAATTTGGCGCGCGCCTCGTCATGCCGTCCCTCGATCAAGGCGGCCTGTGCTTCGAGGAGGTTGATCAGCGGTTCCTGATCGGCCCGGATGAGCCCTCGGGATCTGGCTGCCATCTTGCGCGCCAGCAGGGCGTTGCCGGCGCCGGCAGCAATAAGACCAGTCGACAGCGCCTGATAGCCGCGGTCCCGCTTGCGGGCGCGAAAATAGCGGGTGACGGAATGGGGCGAGGTCCAAATCGTGCGGATCAGCCACCAAGCGACCATGACGACCGCAAGCAGCGCTATGAGGCCGCTTGCCGCGACGATCAGCTTTGTTTGATAGAGCTGACCTTCCCACACCAGCGACAGATCGCCGGGGCGGTCTGCAAGCCAGGAGAAGCCATAGCCGAGAACGAGAACGAGGACGGCGAAGACGACGAGACGGATCATCGGTCAGCCCTCCTTGCCAGTGCCGGAGATGGCATTGGAGAGCGTGCCCGCGACAAGTTCCTCGACGCGGATGCGAGCCTCCAGCGACTGCTTGAAGGCGGCAGAAGCCTGCTTTGCGTTCGCGGGCAAATTGTTCCACTCGTTGGAGGCACCCGGGAGGTCGCCATTCTTCACCTTATCTTCCATGCGGGCGGCGACTGCCTCAACGCTGTCGCCTTCGATGTTTCCGACAGGGCGCACCGTGACCAGCGACTTGGCGCTCGCCATCAGCCGGTCGGACCAGCTCTGGTTCGGATCCTGCTGGTCGACGGAATGGACGATGGCGGTCGCAACATCGGGAATTTGGCGGATCAGCTCGGCGCGGGAGGGTACGCCGGTTTCGGCAAAGTTGCGGAGATCGGCGACGGCAGGATCGTCTGGAGAAACGCCGGCGAAAGTGTCGAGCTCGGCCATGAACGGACCGCCGCGGTCGATTGCCGCCTTGAGCGCAGCTGCCGCAATGGCCTTGGCGACGGCGACATCCTGACGCGGCTCGTTCAGCTTCTTCTCGGCTTCCTCCAGGCGCTTGGCGATATCGGCGTCGCTCGACGCCTCTTGTTGGGAGGATTGCGACAGCGAAGCTTGCAACTGCTCCATCTGAGAGGTCAAATCCGCGACCTTCTGGTTCAGTGCGTCCACCGCTGCGGTATCCGCCGGCGCGGCCGTAGCGGGCGTCTTCGCCGCCGTTTCGAGGGTAGAGATGCGATCCTCAAGCGCGGCATTAGCCGTATCAGGGGCTGCAGCGAGACTGGCGACGGACTGCTTCAGGCCGTCGATCTCAGCAGCAAGGTCGGCTGTTTCCGCCGATGTCTCCTGCGGCGGCGCCGAGGGGAGGTAGCCTGCATATTGGATCACGCCAGCGCCGAGCAAGGCAACAAGGCCACCGAATATGCCGGCGGCGATCAAGCCCGAGGTCGTTCCGCCACGCTGTGGCTGCGGGACCGGTTCGGACTCAGCTCGGGTCTCGGGCTGTGCGGGCTCTTCGGAAGTCGAGAGAGACTCGTCGGCGTCCCTTAACTGCTGCTCTTCGTTCGTGACAACAGGTTCGGCCTGATTGGCTGCTATGTCCCCGGGACCAGCAGCTTCCGCCTCAGTTGCGGGCTCTTCGAGCTTCTCGGTATCAGGTGCTTTGGCAATTTTCTGCGCCTCCAAATCGATCGTCACCGGCTCGTCGGTATTCTTCGAATGGCGTGGCGGCTTTCCCGATACCATGAGGATCCTCATTTTCCTGCATTGCAACGAAACTAGTCAGTGATGCCAGTGAAGAAAAGAGGCCACCTCAAATTTGGTGGGCTAACCCTTCAAAGAAGCGAGAGAAGGCTGGTTTCGTCAGGCGATGCTGCAATGCGAAGTTTCTTACCGAGCGCAGCCGGAATGGCCGTCGCAACTGATTTGCTGAGACATAAGATGAGGGCATCGTCAATCCAGGCAGATTCCGATTGGATTTCAGCGAGATGGAAAAAGCTCTCCGCGGTCTGACGAGAATAGAGAAGTATAGCCTGCGGAGGCGGCGTCAGTGCCGTTCGCAGAGTGTCCGGATCGGGTGCTGCGGGCTGCATTCGATAGCATTCGATGACGTCGAGCTTCAGATCAAGTGCGCGTGACCTGAGTTCAAATGTCTCCGCGCGCGGCCACCCGGCAAGATAGGTGACTGTCTCCTGCGTTTGACGTGCGATCAGTTCGGCCAGTTGCGCCCCGTCACCGGATGAAGCGGCGACCGAATTGAAGCCGATGGCTTCAGCTTCCTTCGCACTGGCGCCCCCGACCGCAAACAGAGGCCGCAGGAGATGGGGTTTGATATCTTCACCCGACAAAGAGAGCACGCGAACAGCCTCGGCGCTCGTGATCGCAATCGGGCCGTTACTCCTCGCCAGCCCGTCTATTGCGGCCCTGCTATCATGCACCGGCCGCGAGAGCGGCAACAGCACCGGCTCGTGCCCCATGTCGCGCAAGCTGTTGGCGGTTCGTTCCCCCGAAGGCAGTGGACGGGTGACGAGCACGCGCATCGTGCATCAGCTCCAGTCGTCGAAGAAGCTGCTACCGGCGCGCGCCCGGATGTCCTGACCGGCGCGCGTTCCAAGCGCTGCGGCATCGCGCCGGTGTCCGTCGATGGTAACCGAATGCTGGTTGCGGCCGTCCGGCGTGATGATCAGGCCGGAGAATTTGATCAGATCGCCTTCGCAGATCGCGTAGCCGCCGATTGGCGTGCGGCAGGAGCCATCGAGTGCGGCAAGGAAAGCGCGCTCGCAGGATACGGCATCGAAGGTTGTCGGGTCGTTGATCGGGACAATCAGATCGTCGGTTCTTTGGTCGCCGATGCGGCTTTCGATGCAGATTGCGCCCTGCGCGGGCGCGGGCGGGAAAGTGTCGGGGTCGAGGATGTCGGTGATCACGCTGACCTTGCCGAGACGCTTCAGCCCCGCGAGCGCCAGCAGCGTTGCATCGACCTGGCCTTCATCCAGCTTGCGCAGGCGGGTTTCGACGGCGCCCCGGAAGACCACGACCTTGATATCCGGGCGGATGCGGCGGATCAAGGCCTGCCGGCGGAGCGAGGCCGATCCGACGGTTGCGCCATGCGGCAGCTCTATCAGTTTCGGCGCCGTGCGGCCGATCACTGCATCGCGAATGTCTTCGCGCGGCAGAAACGCGGAAAGATAGAGTCCTTCCGGTAGCACTGTCGGCATGTCCTTGGCGGAGTGGACGGCGAGGTCGAGGTCGCCGCTGGCGAGCTTTTCTTCCAGTTCCTGCGTAAAGAGACCCTTACCGCCGATTGCGGCGAGCGAGCGGTCGGTGATGCGATCGCCTGTCGTCGTTAGCACGACGATTTCGAACATTTCCTCCGGCAGGCCGTGCGCTGCCATCAGCCGGTCGCGCGCTTCGTGGGCCTGGGCTAGCGCCAGCGGGCTGCCTCGCGTGCCGATCCGGAAAGGTTTTGTTTGCATCCGCTTTGATCCGTTGTTACCGGAAGGTCTCGTAACCGGGTTTATCAACCATCGCAATCAACGATAGGCTTCATGGCTCCCTTTCTCCGCATCCTCGGCATCGAAACAAGCTGCGACGAGACCGCCGCGGCTGTTGTCGAGCGCGATGCCGACGGGCGCTCGAACGTGCTCTCCGACGTCGTTCTGAGCCAGCTCGACGAGCATAGCGCCTATGGCGGCGTCGTACCAGAGATCGCCGCACGCGCCCATGTCGAGGCGCTCGACACACTGATCGACGAAGCTTTGCAGCGAGCCAATCTGTCGCTCTCCGACGTCGATGCGATCGCCGCAACCTCCGGGCCGGGGCTGATCGGCGGGCTGCTGGTGGGGCTGATGACCGGCAAGGCGATCGCCAAGGCCGCCGGCAAGCCACTCTATGCCGTGAACCATCTCGAAGGCCATGCGCTAACGGCGCGGCTGACGGACGGGCTCGCCTTTCCCTATCTGATGCTGCTCGTGTCCGGCGGGCATACGCAGCTCATCCTCGTTCGCGGCATCGGTCAATATGAGCGCTGGGGAACGACGATCGACGATGCGCTTGGCGAGGCCTTCGACAAGACCGCGAAGCTGCTGGGGCTGCCCTATCCAGGCGGGCCGCAGGTGGAAGAGGCGGCAAAGGACGGTGATCCGGACCGCTTCGACTTCCCGCGGCCGCTGGTCGGAGAAGCACGCCTCGATTTCTCCTTTTCGGGGTTGAAGACGGCGGTAAGGCAGGCAGCGACGGATATCGCGCCGCTAACCGACAAGGATGTCGCCGATATCTGCGCCTCGTTCCAGAAGGCGATTTCGCGGACATTGAAAGATCGCATCAGCCGTGGATTGCAGCGGTTCAAAGCGGAGTTCCCGCATCTGAACGAGAAGCCGGCTTTGGTCGTCGCGGGAGGCGTTGCGGCCAATCTGGAAGTGCGTGGTACGCTGCAGGCGCTTTGCGACAAACACGGCTTTCGCTTCGTCGCGCCGCCGCTGAGATTGTGCACCGACAATGCTGTCATGATCGCCTGGGCAGGGCTGGAGCGCATGGCCACGGGCGTTGCGCCGGATGACCTCGATGTGCAGCCACGCTCGCGCTGGCCGCTGGATTCGAATGCGGAAGCGCTGATCAACTACGGTAAGCGAGGAGCAAAGGCATGAGCGAGCGAATTGCTGTCGTTGGCGCCGGTGCGTTCGGAACGGCGCTTGCAGCCGTTATTACCCTCACCGGCCGCAGTCAGGTCACGCTCGTCGGCCGCGATCCTTCGCTGATCGCCGACCTGAAGGAGGAACGCATCCATGATGCCGTTCTCCCCGGGATTGTGCTGCCGGAAGCGCTTGCGTTTTCGGCAGAGCCTGACGCGATCGGTGGCGCAGATATCGTGCTATTCGCCATGCCGTCGCAGGCGCAGGCGGATGCGGCCCGGCAATATGGCCCCTATCTTGCCAAGGATGCGATCGTCGTTACCTGCGCCAAGGGCATCGAGCGGGCGACCGGCAACTTGCTGACCGATATGCTCGAACGCGAGTTGCCGCAGCATCACATTGCGGTGTTGTCCGGGCCGGGCTTTGCGGCCGATATTGCGAAGGGGCTGCCGACCGCGATGGCAATTGCGGCGTCGGATATGGTTGTCGCCGACCGGCTGGCGCAAGCGATTTCAGGCCGGACTTTCCGGCTTTACGCATCGGTCGACCGCATCGGAGTGCAGCTCGGCGGCGCCCTGAAAAACGTTCTGGCGATTGCCTGCGGCATTGTTGAAGGCTGCGGCATCGGCGATTCAGCGCGTGCGGCCCTGATTGCGCGCGGACTGGCGGAGATGTCGCGCCTCGTGGTCGCCAAGGGCGGGCAGGCGGATACGGTGCGCGGGCTTTCCGGGCTGGGCGACCTGGTGTTGACGGCAACGAGCCATCAGTCGCGCAACCTGCGCTTCGGTATTGCGCTCGGACACGGCGAAAAGGCCGACCCCTCGCATGGCGATCTGGTGGAAGGCGCATTTGCCGCGGCCGTCGCCTCGCGGTTGGCGCGTGAAGTTGGTGTCGAAATGCCGATCACCGACGCCGTCTCGGCCATTATCGACGGCAAGCTTGGGATTGCAGAGGCCATCGAACAATTGATGACACGTCCGATTACGACCGAATAGGAGACAGACATGTTTTTCGCCCTTCTTTGCAAGGATAAGCCGGAGCATCTCAATCTGCGTATGGAAGTGCGCCCCGTGCATGTGGAATACTTGAACAAGCTGAATGCCGAAGGCACGCTCGGCATGGCCGGACCGTTCCTCGATGGTGACGGCAAGCCTTGCGGCAGCATGGTGATCGTGAAGGCCGAGACGGCGGAAGCAGCCAAGGCGCTTGCCGATGCCGACCCCTATGCGAAAGCCGGCCTGTTCGAGAGCGTCGAGATTAAGCCGTTCAATTGGGTCTTCAACAAACCGGAGGCGTGAAATGGCGCATTGGCTCTATAAATCCGAACCGTCTTCCTGGTCATGGGAGCAGCAGAAGGCCGCGGGCGAGAAAGGCACCGAATGGACGGGCGTTCGCAACTACCTTGCCCGCAATAACATGCGCGCCATGCAGATCGGCGACAAAGGCTTCTTCTACCATTCCAACGACGGTCTGGAGATCGTCGGCATTGTCGAGGTCTGCGCGCTGTCGCATTCGGATTCCACGGCAAAGGGCGATCCGAAATGGGATTGCGTCGATATCCGCGCCGTGCGTGATGTGCCGAATCCGGTGACGCTGAAGGACATCAAGGCGAACGAGAAGCTTTCGAAGATGTCTCTGGTGACCTCGATGCGGCTTTCGGTCCAGCCGGTGACCGATGATGAGTGGCTCGAAGTCTGCCGCATGGGCGGCCTCGACAATCCGCCGCGCTGACCGCCCCTTGAAGACCGATCCGGAACTCTTCATCCACGCAAACACGAGCCTGATCACGCCACCGCATGTGCCGGAGATCAGGCTGCACCTCGCGAGCGAAGCGCACCAACTCTGGCTCAAGACGGAGGAAGAACTGGCGGAGATCGGTCTGCCGCCGCCGTTCTGGGCCTTCGCCTGGGCAGGCGGGCAGGGACTTGCACGCTATATCCTCGATCATCCGCAGACGGTGCGGGGCAAGCGCGTTTTCGACTTTGCAACGGGCTCGGGCCTCGTCGCGATCGCGGCGAAACTGGCAGGTGCGGCGGCGGTGAGGGCTGCGGACATCGATCCCTGGGCCGAAACTGCCGTGCGGCTCAATGCAGCTGCAAACGGTGTCTCGGTTGATTTCGATGGCGCCGATCTCATCGGTCAGGACGTTGATGCCGATGTTGTGCTGGCGGGCGACGTTTTCTATGACCGCGCTTTCGCAGAGGCGCTCGTTCCGTGGTTCGAGCGGCTCTCCGGTGAAGGCAAGGAGGTTCTCGTCGGCGATCCGGGACGCGCCTATCTGCCGAAAGAACGGCTGGAGCTTTGCGCGATCTACGAAGTCCCCGTGACGCGGGCGCTCGAGGATAGCGAGATCAAGAAAACGACTGTCTGGCGATTCAGGGCCTGATCACGCAGACGTTGGCCTCATAGCTGCAAGGATCACCTTGCTGGGCGACATCAATCACCTTGGCTATAGGCGCGAGGGGTGCGGCCTGCGGTGCGCCGTAGGGCGCATAACCCTCGGCGCCGAAATAGGTGTTGCCTTCCGTCTCATACGCGTAGGAGCCGCCGTACACGCCATTGTTACCGTCGTAAGCGCCATTGTAGAAGTTCGGTGCTAGTTGCGGCGCTACCGCAATGACACTGCGGACGCGATAGCCATTCCATGACGGTGAGAAATGCCTGAGGCGAACAAAGCGCTTGTGGAAGTGCCGGCGATCGCCGAACTCGTGATTGAAGAACCTTTGATTGCCGAACAAGGGCTTGCCGAACAAGGGCTTGGCGCTGTTTACCCGGTGAAACATGCCGGGATGATGCGAGTGGCGCTCGCCTGCGCTGGCAGGAAGCGCAATCAACGCGCATAGCACCAGCGGAACGACTTTCGACATACGCTGCAACATGGACGCTGGCCTCCGGAAATCCGACATTAACAAATCGTTAACGCCAGCTTGCGTCAAAAGCGTCCTTAAGTCCACTTGAGCGATGAAAAATCAGGATAAAATGTAAGCGGCAGCGCGCGAGTTTTTGTTTCAGACCACCTTGCGGCGGCGCGAATCGATTAAAATAAGGCGCGACAAGAATTGCACTTGTCCTCAGGGGTTTCGAAGATTAAACGTCGCCATGATGCAACGCACACAGACAAATTTGTCATTCCTGTGGTTGCCTTGGATGCTCCGAACATACAGGAGCGCAGAGAAGACGCCGCGAGGTTCTGATGGCGAATGTAACAAGTAACCGGCCCCTGTCGCCGCATTTGCAAATTTATAAGCCTATTCCCACAATGGTTATGTCGATCGTCCACCGAATTACCGGTGCGGCGCTCTATTTCGGCACGATCCTGGTTGCCTGGTGGCTGATCGCCGCGGCGACCGGCCAGGCCTCTTTCGACCTGGTCAATTGGATATTCGGCAGCATCATCGGCAAGATCGTCCTGCTCGGCTATACCTGGGCGTTGCTGCACCACATGCTCGGCGGCCTCCGCCACCTGATGTGGGATCTCGGCCATGGCTTCGAAAAAGAGCTCTCCACCAAGCTCGCCATCGCCAACATCATCGGATCGCTCTGTCTGACCGTCCTGGTCTGGGTGATCGGCTTCCTCATTCGCTTCTGAAGGTCGCTCTCATGGATATGCGCACCCCTCTGGGTAAGGTTCGCGGCCTTGGCTCCGCCAAGGAAGGCACCGACCACTTCTGGCGCCAGCGGCTGACGGCCGTCGCCAACATCCCGCTCATCGTCTTCTTCGTCATCTTCATGATCGTCTATGCCGGCGCTCCATACGCGGATGTCGTGCATGCGCTGTCGAACCCCTTCGTGGCCGTCATCATGGGCCTGATGGTGATCTCGGGCATCATCCACATGCGCCTCGGCATGCAGGTGATCATCGAGGACTACGTGCATGGTGAGATCTGCAAGCTTGTCCTGCTGATGCTGAACACGTTTTTCGCGCTCCTGGTCGCAGGGTTCTGTCTCTTCGCCATTCTGAAAATTGCATTTGTAGGATAACCGTATCATGGCACCGACTTCACCCGCGCAGAATGGGAAGGCCTACAAGTATGTCGATCACTCCTACGACGTGATCGTCGTTGGCGCCGGCGGCGCCGGTCTTCGCGCCACGCTCGGCATGGCCGAGCAGGGCTTCCGCACCGCCTGCATCACCAAGGTATTCCCCACCCGTTCGCACACGGTTGCGGCGCAGGGCGGCATTGCCGCATCGCTGCAGAACATGACGCCGGACAGCTGGCAGTGGCACCTCTACGACACCGTCAAGGGCTCCGATTGGCTCGGCGACGTCGACGCCATGCAGTACATGGTCATGGAAGCGCCGAAGGCTGTCTACGAGCTCGAACATTACGGCGTGCCCTTCTCGCGCAATGAGGAAGGCAAGATCTACCAGCGTCCGTTTGGCGGCCACATGCAGAATTTCGGCGACGGCCCGCCGGTGCAGCGCACTTGCGCCGTTGCCGACCGTACCGGCCACGCCATCCTGCACACGCTTTACGGCCAGTCGCTGCGCAACAACGCCGAATTCTTCATCGAGTATTTCGCCCTCGACCTCATCATATCGGAAGACGGCAGCCGTTGCACCGGCGTCGTCGCCTGGAATCTAGACGACGGTACGATCCATCGCTTCGCGGCCAAGATGGTCGTACTGGCGACCGGCGGTTATGGCCGCGCCTATTTCTCTGCGACATCGGCCCACACCTGCACCGGCGACGGCGGCGGCATGGTTGCCCGCGCAGGGCTGCCGCTGGAGGATATGGAATTTGTGCAGTTCCATCCGACCGGGATCTACGGCTCGGGCTGTCTGATCACCGAAGGCGCGCGCGGCGAAGGCGGCTATCTCGTCAATGCCGAAGGCGAGCGCTTCATGGAGCGCTATGCGCCGTCCGCCAAGGATCTCGCCTCGCGCGACGTGGTTTCCCGCTGCATGACGCTGGAAATCCGCGAAGGCCGCGGCGTCGGTAAGGGCAAGGACCACATCTTCCTGCATCTCGACCATCTTGACCCGGCCGTTCTGCACGAGCGGCTGCCGGGCATCTCCGAGAGCGCCAAGATCTTTGCCGGCGTCGACGTGACCCGCGAGCCAATCCCGGTCCTGCCGACCGTCCACTACAACATGGGTGGCATTCCGACGAATTTCTGGGGCGAAGTGCTTAACGCCGACAGCGCCAATCCGGACCGTGTCATCCCCGGTCTGATGGCCGTCGGCGAAGCGGGCTGTGCCTCGGTGCATGGTGCCAACCGCCTCGGCTCCAACTCGCTGATCGACCTGGTCGTCTTCGGCCGTGCCGCGGCGATCCGCGCCGCCGAGGTCATCGATCGTGCATCACCGGTGCCGCATCTGAATGTCGCTGCCTGCGACAAGATCATGGACCGCTTCGACGGTCTGCGCCACGCCAGCGGCAGCACGCCGACGGCGCATCTGCGTGAAAAGATGCAGCGCGCCATGCAGGAAGACGCGGCTGTCTTCCGCACACAGGAATCGCTGGAATCCGGCTGCCGCCGCCTTTCGGAGATCTGGGGCGAGATGAAGGACATCAAGGTCAGCGACCACTCGATGATCTGGAATTCCGACCTCGTCGAAACGCTGGAACTGCAGAACCTGATGGCCAACGCGATCACGACGATCTACAGCGCCGAGGCCCGCAAGGAGAGCCGCGGCTCTCACGCGCGCGAGGACTATACCAGCGGTCCGTTCGGCGGCCGCGACGACGAGAACTGGCGCAAGCACACGCTTGCCTGGGTCAACGAGACCGGCGACGTCAAGCTCGACTACCGCCCGGTTCACACCGAGCTCATCGCAGAAGGCATCGATCCCAAGAAGATCGCGCCGAAGGCTCGCGTGTATTAAGAGGAACTGGACATGGTTGAACTCGCTCTCCCTAAGAACTCCCAGATGCGCGAAGGCAAGGTATGGCCGAAGCCCGCGGGTGCCAAGAACACCCGTGAGTTCCGTGTCTACCGCTGGAACCCGGATGACGGCCAGAACCCGTCGATCGACACCTTCTATATCGATGTCGACGATTGCGGTCCGATGGTTCTCGACGGCTTGCTCTACATCAAGAACAACATCGATCCGACGCTGACGCTGCGCCGTTCCTGTCGCGAAGGCATTTGCGGTTCGTGCGCGATGAATATCGATGGCACCAATACGCTTGCCTGCACCAAGGGTCTGGATGACATCAAAGGCACGGTGAAGATCTATCCGCTGCCGCACATGCCGGTGGTGAAGGATCTCGTTCCGGACCTGACGAATTTCTACGCGCAGCACCGCTCGATCGAGCCGTGGCTGAAGACGGTTTCGCCGACGCCTGCCAAGGAATGGAAGCAGAGCCACGAGGATCGCCAGAAGCTCGATGGCCTCTACGAGTGCATTCTCTGCGCCTGCTGCTCGACCTCCTGTCCGAGCTACTGGTGGAACGGCGACCGCTATCTCGGCCCGGCCGTCCTGCTGCAGGCCTATCGCTGGCTCATCGATTCAAGAGATGAAGCGACCGGCGAACGTCTCGACAATCTCGAGGACCCGTTCCGCCTCTATCGCTGCCATACGATCATGAACTGCGCGCAGACCTGCCCGAAGGGTCTCAACCCTGCCAAGGCGATCGCCGAAATCAAGAAGATGATGGTCGAACGCCGGGTCTGATTCCCGAATGTTTGCCAGGTACCCGGCGCCGGCCAATCGCGGCGCCTGGTACTTCACCGCTTACCCACCGGCGGGAATACGCATAAAGATCGCACACTCCATCACCTCGCTGACAAATTCTGCCTGCAGGAAGTCCGAAAGGCTTCAGCTGAGTTGTCCCGGTTCGGGTACAGAAATCATCACGGGCAATTTATGGCTGTGCCGACTTGATTAACCAAAGTGAAATACGGTAATTCGAAAATCGGTCTGATGGCTAATACTGCCCTGCAAGAGCGGACAATCAGGAGCATTATGATGCAGTTGCGATATGTGTTGACAGGTGTAACGGTTGTTCTGTCGTTGGCTGGCTGCCAGCGGACGGCATATGACAGTGCGAGTTACTCGCCGGCTCCTCTCGCAGCGCAGCCTGTTCCTTCCGTCCAGGGCGGCCAACTTCCACCGCCGGGGGGTGCTTCCCAGTTTCCGGCTGCTCCCACGGCAGCGCCGACCACTCCGGGCCAGACGGGCGCGATGGCGGCAAACGCGCTCGACGTGACAAAGGAATCGATGGTCGGCAGCTGGCGGGTCAACGGCAGCTGCGACATGTTCCTGACCCTGACCAATCTCGGCAGCGGCTCGCGCGGTGGCACACGCGGCTGTGTCGGCGAACTGACGACGATGGGATCCTGGGAAGTCTCCGGCAAGCAGGTCCTGCTGAAGGATCGCGGCGGCAACCAGATCGGCAGCGTTTATAAGACGGCCGACAACAGCTTCTCCGGCCAGACCAACAGCGGACAGCCGATCACTCTCAGCCGGTAAGGCAACCGGCGGTCGCGCCGCCAACGACGCATAGGCGACTGATCCTCATGCAACCCATCCCCGAGTACACTTCGAGTGTCAGCGAGCACCTGAAATCGCTGACGGCTTCCGGTTCGCTTCAGATCGATGCCGCTCAGATGGACGTGGCGAAATGCCTTGACCGGGTGCTTTTTGAATTGAAGCGCCGCCGCCCGGCCGCGAAGTCGAGCTCGCTCGGCTGGCTCTTTGCTCCAAAGAAGAAAGCCGCAGATCACATCAAAGGGCTCTACATTCACGGCAGCGTCGGCCGCGGCAAGACGATGCTGATGGATCTCTTTTATGGCATGGCGCCTTGTTCGAAGAAGCGCCGCGCGCATTTCCATGAATTCATGGCCGATGTCCATAATCGCATCGCCGCACATCGCCACAAGCTGAAAAATGGCGAAACCAAACAGGCCGATCCGGTTCCGCCTGTTGCGGCGGCGTTGTACGCGGAAGCCGAACTTCTTTGCTTCGATGAGTTTACGGTGACGGACATCGCCGACGCGATGATCCTCTCTCGGCTCTTCTCGGAGCTTTTCGCGCGCGGCTGCGTGCTCATCGCGACATCGAATGTCGAGCCCGACAACCTTTACAGGGACGGCCTCAATCGCGGCCTCTTCCTGCCGTTCATCGGGCTCCTGAAAAAGAACGTCGAGGTCGTGACGCTCGACTCGCCGACTGACTACCGCATGGAGAAGCTGAACAGCCAGCCAGTTTACCTGACGCCGATAGACAAGCGGACGGATATGGCCATGGATGCCTCGTGGACACAGGCGCTGCACGGGCGCAAGGCCCAGCCGCTCGATATACCGATGAAGGGCAGGTCGATCCACGTGCCGCTCGCCGTCGATCGCATGGCGCGTTTTTCCTTCGCCGATCTTTGTGACAAGGCGATGGGTGCCGCGGATTTCCTCGCCATCGCCAAACGGTTCGATACAATTTTTATTGATCGCATCCCGTTGCTGAGTGCGGACAAGCGGAACCAGGCCAAGCGTTTCATCATTCTTGTCGATACGCTCTACGACCATGGAGTTCGGCTTCATGCAACCGCCGCCGCCATGCCGGAAGATTTGCTCGTCGAGCGGCGGGGGACGGAAGGCTTCGAATTCGACCGCACCGTCTCGCGTCTTTTCGAGATGCGGAGCTCGGAATATCTCGCACTGCATCGTGAAAGACGAGCCGCCGAGTAACATTTTGGTGACAAAATATCTTACGTTTACGTAAGATATTTTTGATCTAAACGTTTGAAATTGCTGTGTACAAAATAACACGTTGCCATTTTTTCGCTTTGGGTCTATGCGATTGCGGCATTGGACGACGCTTGGACGCGCCGCCCGCCTGATTTTGATCGCAAAGGAAACAGCGAAATGGCGCGTAACAAAATCGCACTCATCGGTTCTGGCATGATTGGTGGCACGCTGGCGCATCTCGCCGGCCTGAAAGAGCTCGGCGACATCGTTCTCTTCGATATCGCCGACGGCATTCCTCAGGGTAAGGGTCTCGACATTGCCCAATCGTCGCCGGTCGAAGGTTTCGACGCCAATCTCACGGGTGCCAGCGACTATTCCGCGATCGAGGGTGCAGATGTCTGCATCGTGACTGCAGGCGTGCCGCGCAAGCCGGGCATGAGCCGCGACGACCTTCTCGGCATCAACCTCAAGGTCATGGAGCAGGTCGGCGCCGGCATCAAGAAGTATGCCCCGAATGCATTCGTCATCTGCATCACCAACCCGCTCGACGCCATGGTCTGGGCGCTGCAGAAGTTTTCCGGCCTTCCGGCAAACAAGGTCGTCGGCATGGCCGGCGTTCTCGACTCGTCGCGCTTCCGTCTCTTCCTTGCCAAGGAATTCAACGTTTCCGTTCAGGACGTCACCGCCTTCGTTCTCGGCGGTCACGGCGACACGATGGTGCCGCTGGCACGCTACTCCACCGTTGGCGGTATCCCGCTGACCGATCTCGTTACGATGGGCTGGGTCACCAAGGAGCGCCTCGAGGAAATCATCCAGCGCACCCGTGACGGCGGTGCCGAAATCGTTGGCCTGCTGAAGACCGGCTCGGCCTACTACGCGCCCGCCGCTTCGGCGATCGAGATGGCCGAATCCTACCTCAAGGACAAGAAGCGCGTGCTGCCCTGCGCTGCGCAGCTCACCGGTCAGTATGGCGTGAAGGACATGTATGTCGGCGTTCCGACCGTCATCGGTGCCGGCGGCGTCGAGCGTGTCATCGAGATCGACCTCAACAAGGCCGAGAAGGAAGCATTTGACAAGTCTGTCGGCGCGGTCGCCGGTCTCTGCGAGGCCTGCAGCAACATTGCACCTGCGCTGAAGTAATCGAAACAGGGAAAGACCCCATGAACATTCATGAATATCAGGCCAAGGCTCTCTTGAAGGGCTATGGCGCGCCGGTCGCGAAGGGCGTACCGATCCTCAAGGTCGAGGAAGCCGAAGCTGCCGCCAAGTCGCTCCCAGGCCCGCTTTACGTGGTCAAGAGCCAGATCCATGCAGGCGGCCGCGGCAAGGGCAAGTTCAAGGAACTCGGCCCCGATGCCAAGGGCGGCGTGCGTCTCGCCAAGTCGATCGACGAAGTCGTCGCTCATGCCAAGGAAATGCTCGGCAACACGCTGGTTACCGCGCAGACGGGCGAAGCCGGCAAGCAGGTCAACCGCCTCTACATCGAAGACGGTGCCGACATTGCCCGCGAACTCTATTGCTCGCTGCTGGTCGATCGCTCCGTCGGCCGCGTTGCCTTCGTCGTATCGACCGAAGGCGGCATGGACATCGAGGCTGTCGCTCACGATACGCCTGAGAAGATCCATACGATCGCCATCGATCCGGAAGCCGGCGTAACGGCTGCGGACGTTGCCGCGATCTCCAAGGCTCTCGAACTGACTGGCGCTGCCGCTGAAGATGCCAAGGCGCTGTTCCCGGCGCTTTACAAAGCCTTCAACGAAAAGGACATGGCTCTCCTCGAGGTCAATCCGCTGATCGTCATGAAGGACGGTCACCTGCGCGTTCTCGACGCGAAGATGTCCTTCGACGGCAATGCGCTCTTCCGCCACGACGATGTCAAGGCGCTGCGCGACGAGAGCGAAGAAGACTCCAAGGAAATCGAAGCGTCCAAATGGGACCTCGCCTACGTTGCTCTCGATGGCAACATCGGCTGCATGGTCAACGGTGCCGGTCTCGCCATGGCGACGATGGACATCATCAAGCTCTACGGCAAGGAGCCGGCGAACTTCTGTGACGTCGGCGGCGGCGCCGGCAAGGAGAAGGTTGCCGCAGCCTTCAAGATCATCACCGCCGACCCCAAGGTCGAAGGCATTCTCGTCAACATCTTCGGCGGCATCATGCGTTGTGATGTCATTGCTGAGGGCGTTGTCGGGGCCGTGCAGGAAGTCGGTCTGAAGGTTCCGCTCGTCGTTCGCCTCGAAGGCACCAATGTCGAGCTCGGCAAGAAGATCCTCAACGAGTCTGGTCTGGCGATTACCGCGGCTGACGATCTTGACGATGCGGCGAAGAAGATCGTCGCGGCGATCAAAGCTTAATCTGGAAGGACCGGAAAGAATGTCTATCCTCGTCAACAAAGACACGAAGGTCCTCGTACAGGGCCTGACCGGCAAGACCGGCACCTTCCACACCGAACAGGCGCTCGCCTATTACGGCACCAAGATGGTCGGCGGTATTCACCCGAAGAAGGGTGGCGAATCGTGGTCGTCGGGCGTCGACGGCACGGCGCTGCCGATCTTCGCGACCGTTGCCGAAGCCAAGGAAAAGACCGGCGCCGAAGCGACCGTGATCTACGTTCCGCCGGCAGGCGCAGCCGATGCGATCATCGAGGCGATCGAAGCCGAGATCCCGTTCATCACCTGCATCACCGAGGGCATCCCGGTCATGGACATGGTGCGGGTGAAGGCAAAGCTCGACAAGTCCAAGTCGCGCCTGCTCGGCCCGAACTGCCCGGGCGTCCTGACGCCGGAAGAATGCAAGATCGGCATCATGCCGGGCTCGATCTTCCGCAAGGGTTCGGTCGGCATCGTTTCGCGCTCCGGCACGCTGACCTACGAAGCCGTGTTCCAGACCTCCAATGAAGGTCTCGGCCAGACGACGGCGGTCGGTATCGGCGGCGATCCGGTCAAGGGCACCGAGTTCATCGACGTGCTCGAAATGTTCCTCGCTGACGAAGCCACGCAGTCGATTATCATGATCGGCGAAATCGGCGGCTCGGCAGAAGAAGATGCGGCGCAGTTCCTCAAGGACGAAGCCAAGAAGGGCCGCAAGAAGCCGATGGCCGGCTTCATCGCAGGTCGTACGGCTCCGAAGGGCCGCACGATGGGCCATGCCGGGGCCGTGGTTTCCGGTGGCAAGGGTGACGCAGAATCGAAGATCGCGGCCATGGAATCGGCCGGCATCCGCGTCTCGCCGTCGCCGGCCCGCCTCGGCAAGACGCTGGTTGAAGTCCTGAAGGGCTAAGCCGACATATAGACCCGGGCGGTGGATGGCATCTGCATCCGTCGCCCGGTTCAAGAACGTTTACGCAGATGTGCCGCGGACAGGCGGCAAATTGGAATGCGGCAGCCGGTATCGGCCGGCAAATTCATCAAAGTCAGGAGGCGGACGAAGAGCGTCCGCGTAAGACCATGGCACGGCAAGAAGCCAACGAGCAGTTTCAGATCACCTCGTTTCTGGATGGCGCCAATGCTGCCTATATCGAGCAGCTCTACGCACGCTACGAAGAGGACCCGACGTCCGTAGACGATCAATGGCAAGCCTTCTTCAAGGCGCTGGATGACAACCCGAATGATGTGAAGAAGGCGGCCAAGGGCGCTTCCTGGCGTAAGAAGAACTGGCCTGTCCAGCCCCGCGGCGATCTGGTGTCGGCACTCGACGGTGACTGGGGCACGGTCGAGAAGATCATCGAAACCAAGGTCAAGGCGAAGGCCGAAGCCGCGGGCCAGCCGACCGACGGCGCCGATGTTCTCCAGGCGACGCGCGATTCCGTACGCGCCATCATGATGATCCGTGCCTATCGCATGCGCGGCCATCTTCATGCCAAGCTCGACCCGCTCGGCATCGCGGCACCGGTCGAAGACTACAAGGAGCTTTCACCGGAGGCCTACGGCTTCACGCCCGCCGACTACGATCGCAAGATCTTTATCGACAACGTACTCGGTCTCGAATTCGCGACTATTCCGCAGATGATCGAGATCCTCGAGCGGACCTATTGCTCGACGCTCGGCGTCGAGTTCATGCACATGTCCAACCCGGAAGAAAAGGGCTGGGTTCAGGAGCGCATCGAAGGGCCGGACAAGGGTGTTGCCTTCACCGCGGAAGGCAAGAAGGCGATCCTTGCCAAGCTCGTCGAAGCCGAAGGCTACGAGCAGTTCCTCGACGTCAAGTTCAAGGGCACCAAGCGTTTCGGCCTCGATGGCGGTGAATCGCTGATCCCGGCGCTTGAGCAGATCCTCAAGCGCGGTGGCAGCCTCGGCCTCAAGGAGGCCGTCTTCGGCATGGCTCACCGCGGGCGTCTCAATGTGCTTTCGCAGGTCATGGGCAAGCCGCACCGCGCCATCTTCCACGAATTCAAGGGTGGTTCCTACGCGCCTGACGAGGTCGAAGGTTCGGGTGACGTCAAGTACCATCTCGGTGCATCGTCCGACCGCGAATTCGACGGCAACAGGGTGCACGTTTCGCTGACGGCAAACCCGTCACACCTTGAGATCGTCGACCCGGTCGTCATGGGCAAGGTCCGTGCCAAGCAGGACATGAGCGCGACCGTCTGGGACGGCGACGTCATTCCACTGACCGAGCGTGCCAAGGTTCTGCCGTTGCTGATCCACGGCGACGCGGCCTTCGCCGGCCAGGGCGTCATCGCCGAAATTCTCGGTCTGTCCGGTCTTCGCGGTCACCGCGTTGCCGGCACGATGCATGTCATCATCAACAACCAGATCGGCTTCACGACGAACCCGGCCTTCTCCCGTTCGTCGCCTTATCCGTCCGACGTTGCGAAGATGATCGAAGCGCCGATCTTCCACGTCAACGGCGACGATCCGGAAGCTGTCGTCTATGCCGCGAAAATCGCAACCGAATTCCGGATGAAGTTCCACAAGCCGGTCGTGGTCGACATGTTCTGCTACCGCCGCTACGGCCACAACGAAGGCGACGAGCCGTCCTTCACGCAGCCGAAGATGTACAAGGTCATCCGCGGCCACAAGACGGTTCTGCAGATCTACGCCGATCGTCTCGTGGCCGAAGGCCTCGTCAGCGAAGGCGAAGTCGAGAAGATGAAGGCCGACTGGCGCGCGCATCTCGAGCAGGAATTCGACGCCGGCCAGAGCTACAAGCCGAACAAGGCCGACTGGCTGGACGGTGAGTGGTCGGGCCTGCGCACGGCCGACAATGCCGACGAACAGCGTCGTGGCAAGACGGCGGTTCCGATGAAGACGTTGAAGGATATCGGCCGCAAGCTTTCGGAAATTCCGGAAGGTTTCCATGCGCACCGCACCATCCAGCGCTTCATGGAAAACCGCGCCAACATGGTCCAGACGGGCGAGAATCTCGACTGGGCGATGGCCGAAGCGCTCGCCTTCGGTTCGCTGGTGGTCGAAGGCCACAAGATCCGCCTCTCCGGTCAGGATTGCGAACGCGGCACCTTCTCGCAGCGTCATTCGGTTCTCTACGATCAGGAGACGGAAGAACGCTATATCCCGCTTGCGAACCTGTCGCCCAACCAGGCCCGTTACGAAGTCATCAACTCGATGCTTTCGGAAGAAGCGGTACTCGGCTTCGAATACGGCTATTCGCTGGCTCGCCCGAATGCGCTGACCCTCTGGGAAGCCCAGTTCGGCGACTTCGCCAACGGTGCGCAGGTCGTCTTCGACCAGTTCATTTCGTCGGGCGAACGCAAGTGGCTGCGCATGTCGGGTCTCGTCTGCCTGCTGCCGCATGGCTACGAAGGTCAGGGTCCGGAGCACTCCTCGGCTCGCCTCGAGCGTTACCTGCAGCTTTGCGCCGAAGACAACATGCAGGTCGCCAACGTCACGACGCCGGCGAACTACTTCCACATCCTGCGCCGCCAGCTGAAGCGTGACTTCCGCAAGCCGCTGATCCTGATGACGCCGAAGTCCTTGCTGCGCCACAAGCGGGCAGTTTCGAGCCTTGCCGAACTTGCCGGTGAGTCCTCCTTCCATCGTCTGCTCTGGGACGATGCCGAGGTCATCAAGGATAGCCCGATCAAGTTGCAGAAGGACAACAAGATTCGCCGTGTCGTCATGTGCACCGGCAAGGTCTACTACGACCTTCTGGAAGAGCGCGAAAAGCGCGGCATCGACGATGTCTATCTGCTGCGCGTCGAACAGCTCTATCCGTTCCCGGCAAAGGCGCTCATCAACGAGCTCTCGCGCTTCCGGAACGCCGAGATGGTCTGGTGCCAGGAAGAGCCGAAGAACATGGGTGCATGGTCGTTCATCGACCCGTATCTGGAGTGGGTACTCGCCCACATCGATGCGAAGTATCAGCGCGTCCGTTACACCGGCCGTCCGGCTGCCGCCTCGCCGGCAACGGGTCTGATGTCCAAGCATCTGTCGCAGCTCGCCGCATTCCTCGAGGATGCGCTGGGCGGCTAAGAACGGGAGGGCGCGATGGCATATTTCTTCATGAGATTGGTTCCGCCGCGCCTCACTTTCCCGCATGACGGGACCGGAGAGGAAATGGCGGCGATGAAACGCCATGCCGAATACTGGCACCAGAACGCACAAGCAGGATCGGCACTTGTCGCCGGTCCCGTCTTCGAAGGCGAGGGAGCCTGGGGCATGGCGGTCGTCTCGGTCGAGGATGAGGAGGCCGCTGACGCGCTGGCCGACGCTGATCCGATCATCCGCTCCGGTTTTGGTTTCCGCTTTGAAATTTTGCCGATGCCCTCGATCATTCTCCGGCCATCTGCTGCCGGAAACGCATAGAACGAAAACAAGCAAATCAGGATTTGAACAATGGCCACAGAAATCCGCGTTCCAACTCTCGGTGAATCCGTCAGCGAGGCAACCGTCGGCACCTGGTTCAAGAAGGTTGGCGACGCCATCAAGGCTGACGAGCCGATTGTTGAGCTCGAAACCGACAAGGTGACCATCGAAGTGCCGGCGCCGGCCTCTGGTACGCTGTCCGAAATCGTTGCTCAGGCAGGCGAAACCGTCGGTCTCGGCGCGCTGCTCGGCCAGATCACCGCAGGTGCCGGCGCTACCGCTGCCCCGGCTGCCGCCGCCCCCGCCGCCGCTCCGGCGAAGGTTGCCGAGCCCGCACTGGCCGGCGCTGCCGCTCCGGCTCCTGCCGCTCAGCCCGCTGCTCCGTCGTCCATGCCGCCGGCTCCGGCTGCTTCGAAGATGCTCGCTGAGAACAATCTCTCGGCCGATCAGGTCGAAGGCAGCGGCAAGCGCGGCCAGGTCCTGAAGGGCGATGTCATTGCCGCTGTCGCCAAGGGCATTTCCGCTCCGGCTGCCTCGGCGCCGGCTGCAGTTCCTGCGGCTCCGCGCGGTCCGTCGACCGTCGAGGATGCCGGCCGCGAAGAGCGCGTGAAGATGACGCGCCTGCGCCAGACGATCGCCAAGCGCCTCAAGGACGCACAGAACACCGCGGCCATGCTGACCACCTACAACGAGGTGGACATGAAGGCCGTCATGGACCTGCGTGCCAAGTACAAGGACGTCTTCGAAAAGAAGCATGGCGTGAAGCTCGGCTTCATGGGCTTCTTCACCAAGGCGATCACCCACGCGCTGAAGGAACTGCCGGCGGTCAATGCCGAGATCGACGGCACCGACATCATCTACAAGAACTACTGCCACATCGGCATGGCCGTCGGCACGGACAAGGGCCTCGTCGTCCCGGTCATTCGCGATGCCGACCAGATGTCGATCGCTGAAGTCGAAAAGGACCTGGCACGTCTGGCAAAGGCAGCCCGCGACGGTTCGCTGTCGATGGCCGACATGCAGGGCGGCACCTTCACGATCACCAATGGCGGCGTTTACGGTTCGCTGATGTCCTCGCCGATCCTGAACGCTCCGCAGTCCGGCATCCTCGGCATGCATAAGATCCAGGACCGTCCGGTTGTCGTCGGCGGCCAGATCGTCATCCGTCCGATGATGTATCTCGCACTCTCCTACGATCACCGTATCGTCGACGGCAAGGAAGCCGTGACCTTCCTCGTCCGCGTCAAGGAAAGCCTGGAAGATCCGGAGCGTCTGGTCCTCGACCTCTAAGAGGAATTGGAGGGCCGCTCGCGCGGCCCTCGTTCTTCCGGCAAGGAGTGCCTTATGACGCTTGGAGTTCAGGCAAGGGGCAATAGCTCGCTTCGCATCGCGACGCTTAGGCGGCGAATGACGGCGCTGGCCGTGCCGCTCTTCCTGTGCGCGACAGCGGGTGCCGCGCTTCCGGCCGACTGCAAGCAATCGAATGCCGTTTATGCCGATCGCGACGGCGCTTACGAACTTCGGTTTTCGCCGCTCGAATCCGATGCTGCTGCGGCAAGCAATCAGTTCAAGATCAGTGTGCAGAAGACGTCGTTGGTCCTGGATGGCTATGTGATGCCATCGGAAGATCCGGACCGTGCGATCGGCATCGTCATGTTCAACTGCCCGAGTGGCGATGTGACGGGTGACGATCTTGATGCCTGCACGGTCTGGCAGGGGCCGGTCTATGGTGTCAGCGCTGCGGGCCAGGTGGATAATCTTCAGGCGGAGTCGGCGGACGCGGCGGACAGGATCGTGCTGCCGGGTCTCGGTCCAGCGATCCGCGAGTCCTCGATCTGGGGTGAAGGCAAGGCAACCGTCGCGCCTTGGGACGTCATGACATTCAAGGAATGTGCAAAATGAGCGAAGCGCCCGTTCTGCTGGTTACCGGCGGAAGCCGCGGCATCGGTGCCGCTGTATCAAAGCTTGCGGCTAGGCAGGGCTGGCGAGTTGCCGTCAATTACGCCTCGAACAAAGCCGCCGCGGACGCCGTGGTCAACGCGATTTCGGCGGATGGCGGGGAGGCGCTTGCCGTAAGAGCCGATGTCGGCAATGCGGATGATATCGTCTCGATGTTCGAAACCGTCGATCGCCATTTCGGCCGCCTCGATGGGCTGGTGAACAACGCCGGCATCGTCGACGTGGCTCAACGGGTCGACGAGATGAGTGTCGACCGTATCGAGCGGATGATGCGCGTCAATGTGACGGGTTCCATTCTCTGCGCGGCGGAAGCCGTGCGCCGCATGTCGCGCAAACATGGCGGCGGTGGGGGAGCTATCGTCAACATTTCGTCGATGGCAGTCATCATCGGCTCGCCATCGCAATATGTCGACTACGCGGCCTCGAAGGCAGCGATCGACACGTTCACGATCGGGCTGGCACGCGAAATCGCCACCGAAGGTGTTCGCGTCAATGCGATCCGCCCGGGAATCATCGATACCGATATTCATGCCTCGGGCGGACTGCCGGATCGCGCGCGCGACATGGCGCCGAACATTCCGATGCAGCGGCCGGGAACGGCTGAAGAAGTGGCAGATGCAGTTCTCTATCTTCTGTCTCCCGCGGCCTCCTACGTCACGGGCTCGATCCTCAATGTGAGCGGCGGGCGTTAGGCGGCAAAGGAAAAAGGATGCAACGTCTTCTCTCTGCCGGCGTCCGGATCGCCATCCTTAAACCCGTCCGCGTCCGCTTTGTCAGCGGCGAATGGTTCAACTGCATCCCCGTAACAACGCCTGTCAGTTTTGGTTTCCGGCTCGCGCCTGCCTGCGCCGCCGGCCAATGAAATAACGCAAAGGAAAAGAAGCAATGTCCTATGATGTGATCGTTATCGGAACCGGCCCCGGCGGCTATGTCGCTGCCATCAAGGCGGCACAGCTTGGTCTCAAGGTCGCGGTCGTTGAAAAGCGCGCGACCTTCGGCGGCACCTGCCTCAACGTCGGCTGCATCCCGTCCAAGGCGCTGTTGCACGCCTCCGAAATGTTCCATCAGGCTGGCCACGGCATGGATGCGCTTGGCATCGAAGTCGCGGCACCCAAGCTGAACCTCGGAAAGATGCTGGCGCACAAGGATGCGACCGTGAAGTCGAACGTCGACGGCGTCGCCTTCCTCTTCAAGAAGAACAAGATCGATGCCTTCCAGGGCACCGGCAAGATCGTTTCGGCCGGCAAGGTTTCCGTCACCGGCGACGACGGCAAGGTGCAGGAAATCGAAGGCAAGAACATCGTCATCGCGACTGGGTCGGATGTCGCCGGCATTCCGGGTGTCAAGGTCGATATCGACGAGAAGGTAATCATTTCCTCGACGGGTGCGATCGCGCTCGAGAAGGTGCCGGAAACGATGATCGTCGTCGGCGGCGGCGTGATCGGCCTTGAGCTCGGTTCCGTATGGTCGCGCCTCGGCGCCAAGGTCACCGTCGTCGAATTTCTCGACACGATCCTCGGCGGCATGGACGGCGAAGTCGCCAAGCAGTTCCAGCGCATGCTCGCCAAGCAGGGCGTCGACATCAACCTGAGCTCGAAGGTGACGGGCGTCGAAAAGGGCGGCAAGGGTGCGAAGGTGACGTTCGAGCCGGTCAAGGGTGGCGATGCCCAGACGCTCGAAGCCGAAGTCGTTCTGATCGCGACCGGCCGCACTCCCTACACGGCTGGCCTCGGCCTGGAAGAAGCAGGCGTGAAGCTCGACGGCCGTGGCCGTGTCGAAATCGACGGTCACTTCCGCACGAACGTTCCTGGCATCTATGCGATCGGCGACGTCGTGAAGGGACCGATGCTGGCGCACAAGGCGGAAGACGAAGGCGTTGCCCTCGCGGAAATCCTCGCCGGCCAGCATGGCCATGTGAACTATGATGTCATCCCGAGCGTCGTCTACACGCAGCCGGAAGTCGCCTCCGTCGGCAAGACCGAGGAAGAGCTGAAGGCGGCGGGCATTGCCTATAAGGTCGGCAAGTTCCCCTTCACGGCAAACGGTCGCGCGCGCGCCATGCTCGCAACGGACGGCTTTGTGAAGATCCTGTCGGACAAGGAAACGGATCGGGTTCTCGGCGGTCATATCGTCGGCTTCGGCGCCGGCGAAATGATCCACGAGATCGCGGTGCTGATGGAATTCGGTGGTTCCGCGGAAGACCTCGGCCGGACCTGCCACGCGCATCCGACGATGTCGGAAGCCGTCAAGGAAGCAGCTCTCGCCACCTTCTTCAAGCCGATCCACATGTAATATTAAATCTTCGCCATGCAGCAAAGGCCGCTTGCCTTAGGGCAGGCGGCC
Source organism: Rhizobium sp. SVR5-9E (assembly GCF_056755095.1). NCBI lineage: Bacteria > Pseudomonadati > Pseudomonadota > Alphaproteobacteria > Hyphomicrobiales > Rhizobiaceae > Rhizobium > Rhizobium sp. SVR5-9E. The sequence continues at coordinate 60,887 of NZ_JBNDHS010000027.1, forward strand.
TTTTACTTTGAAATTGTTCTAATTTTTCCGGGAAAAGCCAATGCGGTCCCATGTCGTTCAATCTTACAGCCCGCCCCAGCGCCTGGTGCATTGGACCATGGCCCTGCTCATATTCTATAACCTTCTCTTTCCGGACGGCATGAACGCTTGGCACCGGGTGATCCGGCATGGCGGCACCCCATCGCCCGAGCAGATCGCCTCGGCCAATGTGCACGCCTATATCGGTATTTCGATCCTTGTTCTGGCTGTCCTGCGCGTGTGCCTGCGCCTGTTCCAGGGGGCGCCGCCGGAGATTGCCGAAGAGCCAGCCATCTTTCGCCTTGCGGCAAAGGCTGCGCATGTTGCGCTATATGCGCTGATCTTCGCGCTGCCGCTTACGGGTATGGCGGCCTATTATTTCGGTGTCGATATTTCCGGCACCATCCATGCGGAAATTCTCAAGATGATCCTCTGGGCGCTGATCGCGGCACATGTCGCTGGTGCGCTCGCACACCAGTTCTACTGGAAGACAAATGCAGTTCGCCGGATGACGGTCGGTTAGTTCACGGCCGTGACCGTGAAGCCCTGCTTGCGGAGCAGTTCGATCACGCCGCCCTCGCCGGGAAGGTGAAGCGCGCCGACGGCCATGAAGATATTCCCGCCGGCGAGTATCGGCGCGGCGCGTTCGGCCATCACCTTGTTGCGGTCGAGAATGATGCGCTGTTCGAAGGCGGCATAATCGCTATCGTCGTCCGCGCCATCAGGTGAAACGGTCTTGAGCATCGGGATCGTCATTCCGATGTCTCCGGAGAGATAGAGATCGGTCATCGTTTCAACGACGTCATTCATCTTCGCGCCAAGCTCGAGCGTTTCGATCAGCGATTTCAGATGGAATTCGACCGGAAGTTCCGCCATGGCCTGCAGTTGTTCGGCCAGCGTTTCAAGCCCCTTCACCTGCTTGCCTTCGGCAGCGGCGTCGGCGGCGATCTTCTGGTCGAGGAACTGCACGCCCTTGGCCTTCCGCGAGATCTCGCAGGCGGGGAGGGCGACGGCACTGGCGATCATCCAGGGACGCATGCGCGAAACGGCAGCGAGCGGAATTCCGCGCTGCTTCAGGCCGGCGTCGAGACGGGCGTAATCCTCCGGTGAGAGAAGTTTTTCGATCGTCGTGCCATCCGTGAACATGGTGAGGTCCGGTCGGGCAAGGAGAGCGGCTGCCGCCTTCTTCTCATTCAGAATCTCGTCGGATTCGATGATGATCGTGTCGGCGCCATCATGCGCCGCCTGGGCATAGGGCGGCAGGTTCAGCACGCGAGGATCGGTGACATGCATGCTGCCGAGCAACCAGGACGGCTTCAAACCGGGCTTTTCAATCTTCCAGAAAATGCCCTTGCCGTTCGGCGTCGCATCGGCTTCCTTGACGACCTCCGCGTAGCGGGCGGGATCGTTCTGCTGCAGCTCGGTCAGCAGGTTCTTGCCGGTGCATGCGTCGTCGGCAGCCTGTGCCTGAGACACCGAAAGGAGCACGGCGAAAAGAGCGGCTGCGAGCAGCAAATGGAAGGCGGCAATCAGCCAAAGCAGGATATTGCCGGGTGCTGGGACATGCAGGCTTCGGTGGCCGATCGAGATCGTCATGATGGTGTTCCGGTCACAGTAACGAGGCCAAAGCTCTACGCCTTGTCTCGCGCATATTCCTTTAAGAGAATGCGTTAACGAAAGATTATGCCCTTGGATGGGCGCGATCGTAAACTTCCAGCAAGCGTGACGAGTCGACGCCGGTATAGACCTGGGTCGTGGAGAGGCTTGCATGGCCAAGCAGTTCCTGGATGGTCCTGAGATCGCCACCGCCGGCTAAGAGATGCGTCGCAAAGGAATGCCGCAGCGCATGCGGGGTCGCCGTTTCCG